>JBEDFW010000077.1:0-12680 GCA_041174985.1 Actinomycetota bacterium
CTCGAGTAGACGCTGCGGTCGCTCACGACGTGGCGACCCGCCGACAGGTTGGGACGCAGGACCTCGGCGTAGTGCTGGGCTCGATCACCGGCGATCAGTAGGGCTTCGGCGATCGGACTCAGATGAGTGTTGGCCGGATCGTGCAGCACGTCGCGGATGCGCGCCCCGATCTGTGTGCCACCGGTTTCGCGAGTGAGGACAGCACCGATCTCGGTGGCGAGCCGAGACGCTTGCGTCGACTTGCCACATCCCTCGATTCCCTCGAAAGCGATGTAGTGCGCGCGATCGCTCACGACGTCTTCTTCGCCGCCGCCTTGCGCGGAGCCGCTTTCTTCTTGGTTGCGGTCTTCTTGGCCGGTGCCTTCTTCGCCGCCGCCTTACGTGGAGCCGACTTCTTCTTGGGCGAGATTCCCTTCTCGGCCATCACCTCACGGCGAATGGCCAGAAGTTCGAAGGCGCGCTCGGGGATCATGTCTTCGATGCGGTCGCCCTTGCCGATGGAAGCATTGACCTCACCATCGGTGACGTACACACCGAATTTTCCTTCTTTGGCAAGGACTGGCCGTTGGCTCACCGGATCGGAACCGAAGTCACGCAGCGGCCCCTTGGCGGCGACCGACGTACGACCTCGATACTGCTTGGGTTGCGAGAAGATGCCGACTGCCTCGTCGAGCGAGATCGTGAGCAGTCGCTCCTCGCTGTCGATGGTTCGGTAGTCCTTGCCCTTCTGCACATACGGTCCGTAGCGACCGTTGTTGGCGAGGATCTCTTCACCGTCGGTCGGATCGGTTCCGACGCAGCGCGGAAGACTCAGGAGGTCGAGTGCGTCGCGCATCGTGATGCGCTCGAGCGTCATGGTCTTGAACAGACTCACCATCTTCGGTTTCTCGAGTCCGTTCGGTGGTTCGTCCATCGTGCCCCACTGCACGTAGGGCCCGTAGCGACCGTTCTTGGCGAACACCGGGTGACCGTCCCATTCACCGATCGGTTCGTCGCTCTTGGGCATGGCGAGCAGACGTAGGGCCTCGTTCAAGGTGAGTTCGTCAGGGGCGAGATTGTCGGGTACGCCAGCGGTGTCGTCACCACGCTTCACGTACGGCCCGTACTTACCGGGCTTCACCGCAACGACTTCACCGGTGGCGGGATCGGCACCGATCGAGAACGAATTGATCGCCGCAGCATCGATGTCGGTGATGTTCTGCTCGATGAGACGTTTCAACCCGAGTTCACCGAGGTCACCCTTTTCGGCGTCGCCGAAATAGAAGGCGTGCAGCCACTCGTCCTTGGAGAGCAACTTGCCGGCGATTTCGTCGAGCTCTTCTTCGACGCCGGCGGTGAACTTGTAGTCGACGAGATCACCGAAGTGCTGCTCGAGCAACGCCACGACGGCGAACGCCGTCCAAGACGGCACGAGAGCCTGCCCCTTCTTCCACACATAGCCGCGGTCCTGAACCGTCTGGATGATCGACGCCCACGTGGACGGTCGACCGATGCCCAGTTCTTCGAGCTTCTTCACGATCGAGGCTTCGGTGTAGCGAGCAGGAGGGGTGGTCTCGTGACCACCCGGAACGAGGTCCGACACCGGAACCGCATCGCCCACGGCGAGCTGGGGAAGAAGCGCTTCCTTCTCGTCACTCGCATCGTCGTCATCGCTCGTTTCCTCGTAGACCTTGCGATGGCCGGGGAAGGTGATGGTGGTGCCGCTCGCGGCGAACACGCAGTCGGCGGCCGAATCACCGCCGGCAGCCGGCAGGGCGGCGCCGAGGCGGATCGACACCGTCACTCCGGTGGCGTCGGCCATCTGCGACGCAAGGGTGCGCTGCCACACCAAGCGATACAGCGCGAGGTCGGGCCCGGACAGGTCCTTGGCCACGGTGTCGGGGTTGCGCAACGGCAGAGTCGGTCGGATCGCCTCGTGGGCCTCCTGGGCGTTCTTGACCTTGCTGGAGTAGCGGCGAACGGTCGGCGACACCACGTCGTCGCCGTACTCGCGGACGATCTGGGCTCGAACGGCGTCGAGGGCCTCCTCGGCCAGGACCACCGAGTCGGTACGCATATATGTAATGAATCCCCGCTCGTACAGACCCTGGGCGGTTCGCATCACCTGCTGGGCCGACATCCGCAGTTTGCGTCCTGCCTCCTGCTGGAGGGTGCTGGTCATGAAGGGAGCCTTGGGAGAGGAGCGGTAGGGCTTGTCCTCGACCGACCGAACCGTGACGGTGGCCGATCGGAGCCGATCGACGAGCGAGAGGGCATTCGACTCGGACAGGACGGTGACCTTGTTGGACGGGCGGCCGTCGGAATCGAAGTCCTTGCCGGTGGCGACCCGGGTGCCGTCGAGCTCGAGCAGGTTGGCGGTGAACGACGGCTTGGTGGCCGACACCAGATCGATACCCCAGTAGCCGGCGGTCACGAAGGCGATTCGTTCGCGCTCTCGTTCGACGATGAGTCGCACCGTCGGACTCTGAACGCGACCCGCCGACAGACCCCGGTTGACCTTGCGCCACAGAACGGGCGACACCTCGTACCCGAAGAGCCGGTCGAGGATGCGACGGGTCTCGGCGGCATCGACCAGGCCGATGTCGAGATCACGCGGATTGGCGAAGGCGTGTTCGATGGCTGCCTTGGTGATCTCGTGGAAGACCACTCGATGAACCGGTACACCGGGTTTGATGGCCGACTTCAGGTTCTCGAAGAGATGCCAACTGATGGCCTCACCCTCACGGTCTTCGTCGGTGGCGAGGTAGAGCGCCGAGGCCTGCTTCATGAGCTGTCGCAGTTCCTTCACGACCTTCGCGCCACGCTCGGTGAGTTCGTAGGTGGGCTTGAAGTGGTTGTCGACGTCGACCGCCAGACCCTTCGACGGCAGGTCGGCGACGTGACCGACCGATGCACGGACGTCGTAGTCGGAACCGAGGAAAGAACCGATGGTTTTCGCCTTGGCGGGAGACTCGACGATGACGAGGGGTTTGGGGCTCACAGCGGACATATCTATACAGGGCTACGAGATTCCCCAACTCTTTGTCAAGCAGAGGGTGGCGGCGGAAGGTGCGAACGACCCTCGACGTCGATGTGCGGGAGCAGTCGATCCATCCACCGAGGAATCCACCAATTCTTCGCGCCGAGAAGTTCCATCGTCGCAGGTACGAGCACCATTCGCACCAATGTGGCGTCGATCAGAACGGCGACGGCGAGGCCGAGTCCGAAGAGCTTCACGGTGCGGTCGTCGCCGGCCACGAAACTTCCGAAGACGGCGATCATGATCAGGGCCGCAGCGGTGATCACTCGTGCGGTGCTCGCCAGGCCGTCGGCCACCGCGGCTGCGTTGTCACCGGTGCGATCGAACTCCTCTTTCATGCGCGAGAGAAGGAACACTTCGTAGTCCATCGACAGGCCGAAAACGATGGCGAACAGCATCATCGGGATGAAGGGTTCGATCGGTCCGGCACGACCGACTCCGATCAGATCGGCGAGCCAACCCCATTGGAAGACGGCCACCACCACGCCGTAGGCGGCGCCGATCGACAGAAGGTTCATGACCACGGCCTTCAACGGGACCAGAACGCTGCGGAACACGGCCATCAAGAGAAGGAACGACAGGAGAAGAACTGCCCCGATGAAGAGGTAGATGCGTTGACCGAAGAAGTCGGAGAGATCGACGGCGATGGCCGTGAATCCGCCCACGTTGATCGTCCAATCGGGAAGCGACGTGGACGCGAGGGCGTTCGGGATCACCGTTTCGCGAAGAGTGTGGACGAGATCGCTCGTGGATTCGTCCTGGGGTGCACCTCGAGGTACGACCTTCCACAGGACGTAGGTGTTCTGGAGGACGTTGGCCTCCGATGCGAAGGCAACGTTGGGGTCGCTGCGAAGCGCCGCTGTCACGGCATCGGTGGTCGCAGCCAGTTCTGCGGTGTCGTCGGTCGGCACCTCGGCCACCAGAGTGAGGGGACCGTTGAATCCCGGACCGAATCCCTTGGCCAGTAGGTCGTAGGCCTGTCGTGCCGTCTGCCATTCGGCACGGTTGCCGTTGTCGCTGAGTGCCAGTCGCATCGAGAAGAGTGGCAAGGTCATCACGACGAGTGCGCCGAAGCCACCGAGGAAGGCGATCCATGGTCGGCGTTGCACGACGCGACTCCAGCGATACCACATCTGTTCTTCGCGTGGCTTGGGTGGACGTCGTTTGATCGGAGTACGCCAACCCTTCACGACGAAACTCGCGCCAACGATTAGAACGACGATCAGCAGCGACAGAGGAATGAACACGAGTGAGTGGAACACGATCACGCCGACGAGTGACACGACCGAGAACAGGATCAGCGACACGAGTGCTGCGCGGGTCGTCACATCGATGCGATGCTTGGCGAAACCGAGTAGGGCGGGGAGAAGGGTCAACGCCGCCACGACCATGATTCCGACGACGGTCGACGAGGCGACGGCCAGACCGTTCACGAAGGTCATCCCCATCATGAACATGCCGAGAAGCGAGATCATGACGGTGATGCCGGCGAAGAGGACCGCTCGTCCGGCCGTGTCGGCCGCCTCGACAGTGGCCGCCTCGGGATCACGTCCGGCGCGTAGCGATTCTCGGAAGCGCGTGACGATGAAGAGGGCGTAGTCGATACCCACGCCGAGTCCGATCATCGCCCCGATCTGCAACGAGAAGTCGGGCATCTCCATGGCGTGGCTGATCATGGTGATGACCGCGACCCCGCTACCGAGTCCGATGAGTGCGGTACCGATCGGCAGACCCATGGCGAGCACCGAACCGAACGCGAGCACGAGGATGATGATCGCCACCAACAGGCCGATCACTTCGCTCTCGGGAAGTTCGAAGTCGACGAAGGGATCGCCACCGAATTCGAGACGAACATCGGAAGGCAGAGGATCGACGGCCAGATGTGCCTGGGCAACCTCGATGATTCGGTCGCCGAGCTCGTTCTGTTCCTGCTGGGAGTTCACGGTCGGAAGACCGAGTTCGGCGTAGGCGATCGTGCGGTCGGCCGACACCAATCGAGCGCCGCCGATGGGATCGGTGGCCGTCGGAGCGTCGTACGGTGTCGTCACACGCAATCCGGGCACGCCGTCGGCGACCGCCACGAACAGTCGAGCGAGGGCGCTCTTCACCTCGGGGTCGTCGATCGTCTTCGAGGTTTCCACTACCAACTGCGCGTCGGTGATCGAGTCACTGTCGGGGAAGGCCTCTTCGAGGAGTTCGAGCGCTCGCAGACTCTCGGTCTCGGGAATCGAGAAGCGCGTCTCGAATCGATCACCCCCCATGACGCCTTGTGCCACGGCGGATCCTCCGAAGAGAACGACGAGCCACACGACGAGGGTGATCCACCGGTGACGGAAGCACCAGCGGGCGAGACGGGCAATCATGAGTGTCCTCGGCGCGGTTGGGGGGTGAAGCGCCGACGGCAAGGCTACGGTCGGCTCCGTGTCGGCTGGCGATCGATCCCTCGGATGGGATGTGACATGGGAGGACGTGTGGTCGTCCATGTCAGCGGCGTCGCGCCCGTCGGCACGTCCGGGCCGTGTGTCCCGTATCGATCGCGGTTGGAGCACCGTCTGGTACCGGCCTCCCTCGCCCGCCGAACCATCCGGTGACACCGTGCGAGTGCGCAACATCGGAGCCGACGTGGCCGTCGGCGATTGGGTCGTGGTGTCAGATGATGACGAGCGCGTCGAAGCGGTGCTCCCACGGCGAAGCGCGTTCGTGCGTCGAGCGAGTTTCGAGGGCCAACGTGCCGAAGCCCACACGATCGCCGCCAACATCGATGACGTCTTCTTGCTCCACTCCATCGCTGCGCCGCCCAATCAACGCCGACTCGAACGGGAACTCGTGCTCGCCTTCGACAGTGGTGCACAACCGATCGTCGTTCTCTCCAAACTCGACCTCCTCGACGACGCCGACGAAGTGGCGCGTCGTGTGGAGGCGGTCCGTGCCGTGGCACCAGCCGTCGACGTACACGTGGTGAGCGGGGTCCGAGGTGACGGTCTCGACGTCTTGCGCGAACGAGCCCAGGGATACCGCACCATCGCGCTGCTCGGAGCGAGTGGTGTGGGTAAGAGCACGATCGTCAACGCGCTCGTGGGCAACCTCGTGCAGCGAACCGGTGACGTTCGAGAAGGTGATCAACGTGGTCGGCACACCACGACTGCGACGACCCTCGTCGACCTGCCCTCCGACCCGGTCGGCTCGGCGGGATGGTTGATCGACACACCCGGAGTACGAGCGGTCAGTCTGTGGTCGAGTGGACACGGAATCGAGCGAGCGTTCGCCGACATCTTCGATCTCATGGACCACTGCCGTTTCCGCAACTGCAAGCACGAGGAAGAACCGGGTTGTGCGGTGCGCGAAGCCGTCGACGACGGGCGACTCGATCCCCGTCGACTCGAGAGCATGAAGAACCTCGTGGCCGAAGAAGCGGCCCTCGAAGAGGAGCAAAAGGCACGTCTGCGTGCCGAGGATCGACGAGGGTTTCGGCGTCGCAAGACGTGAGGAGTACCGTCCAGGCCATGGACTTCGCCTTCTCCGAACGCTGCCTCGAATACCGCGAGCGATTGCTCGCGTTCATGGACGAGTGGATCTATCCCAACGAAGACCTCTATCACCAGCAGGTCGTCGATTCGGGTGACCCGCACTTCCACCCGCCGATCATGGAGACGCTGAAGGCGGAGGCGAAGAAGCGAGGCCTGTGGAATCTCTTCCAGCCGCACAGTGGTTGGTGGGGCGACGGTTTCAGCAATCTCGACTACGCGCCTCTTGCCGAGATCATGGGTCGTTCGCCCATCGCGTCGGAGGCGTGCAACTGTGCGGCACCCGACACCGGCAACATGGAAGTTCTCACGATGTTCGGTACGGCCGAGCAGCAGGAGAAGTGGTTGCGACCGCTGCTCGACGGAGAGATTCGCAGTGCGTTCGGCATGACCGAACCCGATGTGGCGTCATCGGATGCCACCAACATCTCGTTGCGTATCGAGCGCGATGGCGACCATTACGTCCTGAACGGTCGCAAGTGGTGGACATCGAACATCTTCCACAAGAACTGCAAGATCATGATCGTGATGGGCAAGACCGACCCGACGGCCCCCACCCATCAACAGCAGAGTCAGATCCTCGTTCCTGTCGACACCCCTGGGGTGACCGTCGTTCGTGACTTGCGAGTCTTCGGATACAACGACGTCGAGGGTCATGGCGAGGTCCGTTTCGAGAACTGTCGAGTACCGGTCACCAACCTCGTCGCCAACGAAGGTGACGGATTCATGATCTCGCAGGCTCGTCTCGGTCCCGGACGAATTCACCACTGCATGCGCACGATCGGTGCCGCTGAGCGTGCCCTCGAACTCATGTGCCAGCGGGTGCTCTCGCGCAGCACCTTCGGCAAGCGGATCGCCGAACGTTCCAACATTCAGGACTGGATCGCCGAAGCTCGAATCGACCTCGAGATGATCCGGTTGCTCACTTTGAAGACCGCTTGGCTCATGGACACGGTGGGCAACAAGGGTGCTCGCACCGAGATCGCTGCGATCAAGGTGGCGGCACCCAACGTGGCACTGAAGATCATCGACCGCGCCATGCAGGCCCACGGTGCCGGTGGAGTCTCACAGGACTTCCCGCTCGCCGGGATGTACGCCGGCATTCGAACGCTCCGCCTGGCCGACGGCCCCGACGAGGTGCACAAGATGACCATCGCCCGAACCGAACTGCGCAAGTACGATCCGGCTTTTCGGACCGACGGGGTGAACAACGCGGCGCCGGGTGGCGGGCGCGGTTAGACACACCGCTCACCGGCACGAGTACGGTTCGGCCATGCCGACTGCTCATGACGTGATCCAGATGTTCGGATCGGTGGAGGCCGATCAGAAGTACGGCCGTCTGGTCGAGTTCGTCACCGACGACGCGATCTACTGCGACCCTTTCGCCGGACCACAGCGTGGCAAGGTCGCCATCACCGAGTTCATGGCCGAGATGGAACGCATCATCCCGAAGATGGGCGTGTACTTCGCCGATTGGGAGACCGTTGCCGACACCACGGTCGGATGGTCGCGATGGACGATGGTCGTACCGGTCGACGGGGTCGAACACCCCATCCCGGGTCAGAGCCTGTATCGACTGCGAGACGGCAAGATTTGCTACGCCGCCGATTACGTCGACTCGGCGGCCTACCGCAAGTTGCGACCCGACGTGATTCCCGATCTGCTCACGGCGAGTCGTGAGGCCAAGGGAACCACGGTGGCCGGTCCGGCCGACGAGATCGTGCAGACGTTCTGGAAGATGCAGACGAGTGCTCGCTACGCCGAGCTCGCGTCGTTGTTCGCCGACGATGCCGTTTTCACCGATCAGGTGTACGGACGCTTCGAGGGCATCGCCGCCGTCACGGAGTATCTGAAGCGGATGGAAACCGAGATGCCCGAGTCGGGAGCGCGATTCACACTCGACGATCACGCCGGTGACGACACCGTCGCTTGGTCGCAGTGGACGTGCCATTTGCCGCGCGGGTCCTTCCCTGGCTGGACGCTGCACACTTTGCGCGACGGCAAGATCACTCTCGATGCCGATTACTTCGACGTCGTCGCAGCGCGAAAGCTGCAGCCGCCGCGTGACCCACGTTGAGTGAGTCGACATCGGGCGAGATGTCGATGCGGGCACACATGTCGACGGCCGCCAGCGTGGTCTCGGGCAGTCCGTAACCCTCCGAGCCGAGCACGAGGGCGGTCGGACCTTCGGTGTCGATGTCGTCGAGCAGTGTCGCGTCGCGTCGGGGAGTGAGAGCGATCGTGGTTCCACCGTGTTCGCGTACCGATCGGACGATCGAGGCGACGTCGGTGCGGACGATCGGCAGGAAGAGCACTTCACCCATCGAGACGCGAACGGTGCGTCGGTAGTACGGGTCGGCACAGGTCGCATCGAGGACGAGAGCATCGACACCGAACGCGCGTGCCGAACGCGCGATGGCGCCGAGGTTCTCGTGATCATTGAGACCCTCGAGGACGGCCAGGAGATGGTCGCGACCGTTCGATGGTGGTCGCCTCCACACGTCGTCGAGTGACACGGTTCGGGGACGTTCGGCCGATGCGACGACGCCGCGATGCAGATCGAAACCGGCGACCTGGGAGATGATCGGGCGCTCCGCGACGTACACCGGGCACGAAACCGAGGCGAGGGCGATCGACATGTCGTCGAGTCGATTCGGTGAGACGACGATCGAACGGATCACGAGATCACTGGCGACGAGGCGGCGAACGACCTCGGGTCCTTCGGCGATCAGGATGCGCTCGGACTCGTGACGGCGGGCGATGTCGCGATCGGTGAGACCCATGTAATCGGCCAGTCGCGGATCGGCGGCGTCATCGATCGGAATCACCGACACATTGTGCCCGCACTCGGGACGCGTCGGATGGGCTCGCAACGTGTTCTCGTGGCAGAGTTGCGACATGAATTTCCCGCTGGAGCGCGTGGTGATCGTCGGGGCATCGCTCGCCGGACTTCGGGCCGCCGAGACCCTGCGACAGCAAGAGTTCGCCGGAAACGTCACCGTGGTCAGCGACGAGACCGAGACGCCGTACGACCGTCCGCCATTGTCGAAAAAGGTGCTGTCGGGTGAGTGGGAACCAGACCGCATCCGTCTGCGCAAATCCGAGATCATCGAATCTCTCGCTGTTGATTGGGTTCTCGGTGATCGAGCGGTGTCCGCCGATCCCTCGGAGCGATTCGTCACTCTGCAGTCGGGGCGTCGTCTCGATTACGACGGACTGATCATCGCGACCGGAGGTGTCGTTCGGCGTCTCCCTGGTCAGCCCGACTGGCAGGGTGTGCACACGTTGCGCACTCTCGACGACTCTCTTCGATTGCGGGCCGAACTCGAACCCGGTCGACGGGTGATCGTGATCGGAGCCGGTTTCATCGGACTCGAAGTCGCCGCCACCGCTCGAACTCGAGGATGCGAGGTGACGGTTCTCGAAGGCGCGCCGGCTCCTTTGATTCGCGGTCTCGGAGCCGAGATGGGCCGATTGGTCGCGCGTATTCACGAACAGAACGGCGTGAACGTTCGTTGCGGTGTGGGCGTCGATGGATTCGTCGAGGCCGAACCCGGTGTCGTCGGGGGCGTGCGCCTCTCGGGTGGCGAGATCGTCGGGGCTGATGTCGTCGTCGTCGGGGTGGGAGTTGCTCCGGCCACCGCATGGCTCGAGTCGTCGGGGCTCGAACTTCGTGACGGCGTGGTGTGCGACGAGACGCTCCGAGCAGCACCGCGCGTGTACGCCGCTGGTGACGTGGCCCGATGGCCGAATCGATTGCTGGGTCGGGAAGTGCGCGTCGAGCACTGGACGAACGCCTCCGAACAAGGCGCGATGGCGGCTCGGAATCTGCTCGCCGAGTCGAGAGGTGAGGCCGGGACGGCCTACGAGTCGGTTCCGTTCTTCTGGAGTGACCAGTACACGAGTCGGATCCAGTTCCTCGGGCGCGCCGAAGGAGACGAGACGGTCGAGATCGTCGCTGGTTCACCGGACGAAAATTCCTTCGTCGCGCTCTATCACCACGGCGACGAGTTCCGCGCCGTGCTCGGAGTCAGTCGCCCCAAGCAGACGATGCCATTCGGCAAACTCCTCAATGAACGGGCCACGTGGCAGCAAGCGTTGGCCCTCGTCGCGAGTTGGCAGCAATAGCGCGGATCGTTGCATTGCGAACTTTCTCGTGACACGACGGTGATCGTTGATTAGGCTGAACTCGTGCCTCGTCTCGACTCCGAGCGCATCGCCCTGTGGCGGGCCTTTCAGACCGCAGCTGAAGTGGTGACTCGTTTGATCGAGGCCGAGATGGCCGACGAGTTCCAACTGTCGCTCCCTCAGTTCGATCTGCTGGCCGCCCTCGCCCAACACGACGACCAGATGCGCGTGAAAGAATTGTGCGAAGCCTTGTCGGCTGTGCCGTCGAGTCTGTCGCGACGCATCGACTCGCTCGTCGAGCGGGGGTACGTGACCCGGGAGACCCCGCCGAGTTCCGACGACAATCGCGCCGTGATCGTCACCCTCACCCGCATGGGTCGGTTGGTATGGCGTGATGCGAACATCCTGTACCGACGGGCCATCCAGCGGGAATTCGCCGCCGAACTCTCCGAGACCGACGTGGGCGTGATGTCCCGGGCCATCAGCAAAGTCGCCCCGTTCAAGGTCTGATCGTCCTACCCCGCCTCTGATTCGCCGTCGGCCGAAGCGGCACAGCAGACTGTCCCGGTCGAACGACTCACAGGAGATCTCCCCATGAACAACGCCGTCATCGTCGATGCGATCCGCACTCCGCTCGGAAAGCGCAATGGCAAGTTGAAGGACTGGCACCCGGTCGACCTCGTCGCCGAGACGCTCAATGCTCTCGTCGAGCGCACTGGTATCGATCCGGGCATCGTCGACGACGTGGTCATGGGTTGTGTGATGCAGGTCGGAGAGCAGGGTGTCAACGTCGCGCGCAACGCTGTGCTCGGAGCCGGTTGGCCCGAGTCGGTTCCCGGAACGACGATCGACCGTCAGTGCGGTTCGTCGCAGCAGGCAGCGCACTTCGCCGCGCAAGGCGTGATGGCCGGAGCGTACGACGTGGTCGTTGCGTCGGGCGTCGAGATCATGACACGCGTTCCGATGGGCGCCTCGATGGGCGATGGCAAGTTCGGCTGGCCGTTCGGTCCCAAGGTCGGCGAGCGGTACCAGCCGCAGGGTGGCTTGGTTCCGCAGGGCATCTCGGCCGAGCTGATCGCCGACAAGTGGGGTATCAGCCGCGACGACATGGATCGCTTCGGAGTCATGTCGCAACAGCGCGCCGCACGAGCCACCAAGGAAGGTCGATTCGAGCGCGAGATCCTGCCCATCAAAGATGCCGAAGGCAAACTCATGACCGCCGACGAAGGCATCCGCGACACCACGATGGAGAGCCTGGGCAAGTTGAAGCCGTCGTTCCGTCCCGAAGAAGAAGGTGGACGCGTCACGGCGGGCAATTCGTCGCAGATCACCGACGGTGCAGCGTCGATCCTCATCATGAGTGAGGCCAAGGCCAAGGCTCTCGGCCTCACGCCTCGGGCTCGTTTCGTCAACTTCGCACTTGCCGGTGACGATCCGCGTTACATGCTCACTGCTCCGATCCCGGCCACGCGCAAAGTGCTCGAGCGCGCCGGATTGAAGATGAGCGACATCGACATCACCGAGATCAACGAAGCCTTCGCTTCGGTCGTTCTCGCGTGGGAGAAGGAACTCCATCCCGACATGGAGAAGGTGAACCCGAACGGTGGAGCCATCGCCATCGGACACCCGCTCGGTGCCTCGGGCGCTCGTCTCATGACGACCCTTCTCAACGAGCTCGAGCGCACGGGCGGTCGCTACGGACTGCAGACCATGTGCGAGGGCGGCGGCATGGCCAACGCCACGCTGATCGAACGTCTCGGCTGATCGCCGTCACGGGCTTCGTCGCGATGAACTTCAGCACCGTCATCTGGACCGTCGGTGCGATTCTCATCTTTTTCTTCCTCTGGCGCGTCGGAACGGCGTTGCTCCGTGGCATGACCGAGCCCTTGCCGCCACCGCCACCACCGGGGGAGTTGCGCAAGATCAGCGTTCGGTACCGATGCAGCGTGTGCGGGGTCGAATTGAAGATGACTCTCGCCCCTGAAGAGGATCCCGACCCGCCCCGCCAC
>JBEDFW010000078.1:0-2901 GCA_041174985.1 Actinomycetota bacterium
CCGTCGACGGCCTCTCGCAACAGATCGGCGTGGCCGTTGTGGCGGGCGTACTCCTCGATCATGTGCACGAGGATCCAGCGCAGCGACGGGGCCTCGCCGCTGTCCCATGTTCGTTGCGCCAACTGATCGAGTCCCCCGCGCGTGAGAGCCTCGTCGACGGCCCGTCGCGACGACTCGACGGAATCTGACCAGAGCGAACGGAGGGCTTTGGGCGAATCGGTGGCGGCCGACGTCCACTCCCAATCACGATCAGCTGACCAGTCGACCGATTTCCATGGCTCGGATCGCGGGCGCTCGTGCAGGAAGTACGAGAACCAGTGGTCTTCCACCCACGCCATGTGCTTCATGATTCCGCCGAGCGTCATCGACGACTTGGCGACTCGCTGATTCAGGCCAGCACCGTCGAGGCCACGTGTCTTCCATTCGAGTGTCGCCCGTTGGAAATCGAGGAAACCGCGCAATGTCTCGAGTTCGCCGACCGCTGGCTCTGGTTCGGGTCGACCGACATCGTCGATGCTTGTCATATTTCCCACGATAGTGATCGATTCACGACACTCGTCTGAGGACATCGAACCAGCCCAGGGATGATTTCCGGCTGAAGTGAGCACGGTTCTCACGGGCTGGATACTGTCCGGCTCACCGGTTCAACTTCGAATCGGTTCCCCCACATAGGAGGTGTTTCATGATCGAAAACGCCGATCTCAATCTCTTGGTGTACAACGCTTTGTCGTTCGGCACCGCAGTGATGCTCGGAGCTTTCGTGTACTTCCTGACGCAGATTTCCAGCGTCGCGAAGAAGTACCGCTCGTCAGTCGCCGCATCGGCCGTCGTGGTCGGCATCGCCGGCTACCACTACTACCGAATCTGGAGCGGCTGGTCAGGTGGAGAAGTCAACGAGGGTTATCGGTACGCCGACTGGCTGATCACCGTTCCCTTGCTCATCGTCGAATTGTTGATCGTTCTCGGCACGTCCGCAGAGCGTCGCAAGTCGCTGATGCTCACTCTCGTTCCGGCGACTGCCCTCATGGTCGGTCTCGGTTACCCGGGCGAGGTGTCGACGGACGACGGAACCAAGTGGCTCTTCTGGGTGTTGGCGATGATCCCCTTCGTCTACATCCTGTGGGCACTCGTCAAGGAGCTCAAGGAAGTCAAGGCTCGTGAGAACGCGGCGATCGCCGGTCTCATCAACACCGCTACGAAGATTCTTCTCGTGACGTGGTTGGTGTACCCGATCACCTATCTGTTCCCGGTGTTCTTCGACTACCCGCACGATGGTGCGGAGACCGCCCGTCAGTTGGGCTACACGATTGCCGACATCACAGCGAAGGCGGGTTACGGTCTGGCCGTTCTCGCGATCGCCAAGGCTCGCTCGGCTTCCGAGTCGGCCTGAACAAGTCCTGTCGACGGGTCATGCGACCCGCCGGTGGAGGTATAGCGAAGGGCGTGTGCGGCGAGAGCTGCACACGCCCTTTGGTTTTCCGGCCGCATCACCAGACGACGGGTGACGTTGCATTCAGTGCTCGACCCTCGGCTCGCACTCCCCGCTGCACGAGGTCGGAGGACAACTCACTCCAGACCTTCTTCAGTCGGTAGTGGGGTACGCGCGGGTAGAGGTGATGGATCGCGTGATGGTCGTGGCCTCGAATCAGCAAACCCGAACCGCGAAACACCGCGACTCGCGTGTGGCGATAGCGATCGGTCTCATTGGCCGGATGGTGCGGATACCAAGCGAAGATGAACATCAGCCAACCCAGTTGCAGTCGAGCCGGGAGCCACCACAGGCAGAGAGCGACGAGTCCGTTGCCCGTTGCGATGCATGCGACGAGGACCACCGTCGTCACCAGCCAGTAGCGCATCTGCGCCTTGCCCTCGGCTTTCGAGCCCTCGCGGTTGGCGAGTTTGGCTCGCAGAACCGACGGCAACAGCACCCTCAACGGTGGGATGAGGGCGAAGAACGGGAGAAACGCATAGAGCATCGTCATCCCGTAGAACTTCAGGGGCAACTCGCTCAAGCGACCCTCGGTGAAGTGATCGGGATCGCGATCGGGGTCGTTGGTGTAGGCGTGATGGCGCATGTGACCGGCTCGGTGCGCCGTGAACTCGATTCCGGTGGGAATGGACGACAGCACTCCGATCGCTTCTTCGAGCCCGCGACCTCGCGTGGCCTTTCCCATGATGTTCTTGTGGGTCGCCTCGTGCATGGGCATGTAAAAAGTCGAGGCAAAGATCGTGTTCAGAACCAGACCCAACCACAACGGGATCGTCCCATTCGCTCCGAGGACGAGCACGGTGGTCCAGCACCCGGCGAAGAAGACGAACGTTGCGATCATGCGGTATTGCACATCGCCCCAATACTTGGCCGCCACGAGATTTTCGGCGCGGACCTGGTCGCTGCGATCAGCCCGACCTCCCGCTACCGCCTCACTCTGGGCTTTGTGAATGAGGACCTCCTCGAGGTCCTCGGGGGCCGGCGCATCGAACGTCATGACGACACGGTAGTTGACGGGATCAGCCGGCTTCGACGGCGAACTCCCTCAGGGGCGACGGGAACTAGGTTGCTCGGATGAGCGTCACCAAGAACAACGTCCCATTTCTGCGCACTCCCGACGCGAACTTCGCTGGTATCACTGACTTCCCGTACACACCCCAGTACATCGACGTCGACGGACTTCGAATGCACGTCGTCGACGAAGGACCCCGAGATGCGCCGGTCGTTCTTTTCGTTCACGGCATGCCCACCTGGGCCTACCTCTACCGGCGCATGATCGCTCGATTCCTCGCCGCCGGCTTTCGATGCGTGGCCGCCGACCACATCGGATTCGGCCGTAGCGACAAGGTGACCGACCCCGAGTGGTACGACATCGCACGCCACACGACGAATCTTCGTCACGTCGTCACGTC
>JBEDFW010000079.1:0-2679 GCA_041174985.1 Actinomycetota bacterium
CGACGTGCTGTCCGATTACGGCGCGTTCCGTGATCTGCAGCGCCATCGACTGCTCACGATCGAATGGCAGCCGCTCACGCCCAATCACGGCTACACCCGTCCCGATCTGGTCGACGAGGCCGGAATGGGCTCGGTCTTCGACGACGCCATGGGACGGTCGGCGGCGCTGTTCGACGACATGAGCCAGGACTTCCCCGAGCAGGCGTCGTATGCGGTCTCGATGGCTTATCGCATCCGATACGTGATGCAGTTCAACGCTCGTGAGGCCATGCACATGCTCGAACTGCGGTCGTCCCCGCAGGGCCACCCGGCGTACCGGAGGGTCGCCCTCGACATGCACCGCCTGATCGCCGAGCAGGCCGGTCATCGGGCCGTCGCCGAGGCCATGACCCACCTGACGGTGGAAGCCCCCGAACTCGAACGATTGGCCGCCGAGCGGCGAGCCGAGGAGCGTCGGTCGGGGAGAGGTTGACCGGTTGGTGACGGCTGTCACGAACACTGCACCTGACCGTTCCGGTGCCCCTGCCTATGCTCCCCGCCCAAGAGTGGTTCTCGGACCATGATGAACGATCCACGGATGAACGATTCACGATGACGACCCCCAGACCAAGGAGCCTCGATGGCCGGCGATGACGACATGATCGACGAAGAGGATCTCGACGCCGACGGATTCCTCGACGAGGGTGAGGAAGATCTCGAAGACGCCGACATCGACGATCTCGAGGACGCCGACATCGACGATCTCGAAGAGGACGAAGTCGGTGACGTGGCCGAGGGCGAGGACGATCTCGACGAGGACGAAACCGCCGCCGCCGTGCGTACCAAGCGGGCCACCGAGGACGACGACGAGGACCTCACGACCGCTGACGACGTCGAAGCCGACCTGGCACACATTCTCGACGAGCGTCTTCGCGAGCGAAGCGAAGTCGACGAAGACGACGAAGAAGAGGAGGAGCCGCCGTCGGCGGCCGATCCCGAGACGAGCATTCAACCCAAACGTCCCGACGAGAAGATGTGCCCGCAGTGCTTCCTGCTCGTGCGCAAGGGCGCTCCGGTGTGTCCCGTCGGCGACGACACATGTCCGCTGTTCTCGTGACGGTCGCGAACTCGTTGCGATGAGCGTCGACGCCCACGTTCGACCGGCCGAGATCGGCGATGTCGGGACGTGCGAGTCGATCGACGCAGTGGCTCGTCGCGACCTGATCGAGCAACGCGGGGGTGAGGTCTGGTTGGCCGAGCACCCCGAACTGGCCAAGGTGGCCGCGTGGGTGACGAACTCTTTCGTGGCCGAGATCGACGGAGCGATCGTGGGTTTCCTCGTGGGGCGGATCGACGAGCGCCCCCACGGGCGCGTCTTCGTCGTCGATCGCGTGTACGTGGTGAGCGAAGCCCGCGAGCTCGGCTGCGGAGACGATTTGTTGGGGTACGCCCTCGATCACGCTCGAGCGTCGGCGTGCGACTTCTTGGAGGCCGTCGCCCTACCGGGAGATCGCGACACCAAGAACCTCTACGAACGGGCCGGTATCACGGCCCGTTCGATCACGGTGTCGACGCGTCTCAGCGGCCCTTCCAGTTAGGCGGACGCTTCTCGATGAACGCCGTGAGACCCTCTTTGGTGTCCTCTGATGCCATCACGTCGGCGAACAGAGTGTTGGTGAGGGTCTTCAGTTCGCTGTCACTCTGGTAGGCGGCGGCCAGCACGACCTGACGGCTCGCGTACACGGCCAGGGGAGCGCACGCGGTGATCTGATCGGCCATGCGACGAGCCTCGTTCATGGCTTCACCCGGGGCCACGAGACGCGACACCAGTCCGAGGTGGTAGGCGCGCTCGGCCGGAATCGGCTCACCGGTGAGGATCGCTTCCATGGCGGCTGCCTGACCGATGGCGCGGGGCAAGCGGAAGAGTCCGCCGGCACCGGCGATCAGGTTGCGCTTCACTTCGGCCAGACCGAAAGCCGAGCGCGTGGTGGCGATCACCAAGTCGGCGGCCAGAACGATCTCACAGCCACCGGCCGTGGCCAGACCGTCGACGGCGACGATGATCGGCTTACGACGTTCGCGGTACACGAATCCGGCGAATCCACCACGCTTGGTGTTGAGTCCGCCGGCCTGCCCGGAATTGATGGCCTTCAAGTCGGCCCCGGCGCAGAACACCGGATTGGCCTGACCCTCGGTGTTGGCGGTGAGAATTCCCACCCAGACGTTGTCATCGGCTTCGAGGGCGTCGATGGCGGCTTCCATGCCGCTCGCCACGTCGTTGTTGACCGCGTTGCGGGCTTCGGGGCGATTGAGGGTGATGACGCCGACACGTCCGTCGGCCTGGTAGGTGACGATGTTGCTCCTGCCTCGACCGTAATGGGTCGGGCGAGAGGACGATCAGTCGGCGGAGTCGGTGGCCGGCGCGTCGACGGCCTCAGGGGCTTCCACCGGGTTCGCCTCGACCGCGGGAGCCTCGACTGCGGGAGCCTCGACAGCCGGAGTCTCGACAGCGGGAGCAGTTGCACTCGCCGGAGCCGGTTTGGGCGGAATCTTCTTGGCGACCGGCTTGGTGGGACGCAGAGGCTTCGGCGTCGGCGCCCCGGCCTTGGCGGACACACCGAACACGGCGGCGATGCGCGGCAGCAACGACGCCAATCGCTCGACGGTCTTGGTGAGCTCGGGTGTCACCTGCGTCGGCGG
>JBEDFW010000080.1:0-11789 GCA_041174985.1 Actinomycetota bacterium
GCACAGAATCTTCAGGCACGGAATCCGCGGGCACGGAATCTTCGGGCACCGAATCTTCGGGTACGGAATCCTGGGTTTCGGGATTTCCTTCGTCAGTCGTCGGTGGAATGTCGGTCCCCTCAGGGGCGTCTTCACTCGGCCCGAGCAAAGGGTTGCCGCATGCACAACGAGCGCGCGGCATGCCTTCGTCGTCGACGAGTATCGCCGTACCGGCCGCGATCACGGCGTCGTACCCGTACGACTGACCGTTCTTGAAGCCGAACATCTGCACGTTGAGGTTCTGCAGTGCGAACACCGGGGTGAGGCTGCGCAGGTACGACTCGAGCTCTTCGAACGCGATGCCCTGAATGGCGGCCCAGGCGCGACCGCGATCTTCGTAATAGGTGAGGAAGCGAATCATCGCCTCGACGTCACAGATGTTGGCGCCCGAGCCACCGTAGGTGCGTCCGGCGTAGAGGCCCGGGGCCCCGCCCGAAACGTCACCGCTCGTGAGCGTGGCCGGGTCGACGTCGTAGGAAGCCACGGCGAACGTCGGGGCGAACGAGTCGGGTCCGACGACACCGGCGGGCTGGAACAGCTTTCGAGCCGGCCCATCGGAGCCGCCGCTGTCCTTGTCACCGCCACTGCAGGCCGCCGTCAGGGTGAGTGCGGTGGCCAGGAGTACTGCAGATAGACGACGCATCGTCCCCCTCTTTCGCGTTCGCGTGACGTTGGTCTCGTCACGTCGATGAAAAAGGAGTGTAACGAAGGGTTGAAGCCTCTTCGATTGGCTCGTGTCAAGGTTGCGTCCAGAAGATCCCCGTTGGGGACGCTCGGGAACGGAGTCCGCGCCGGGCGGGGTCGAGCCCTCGTTCACCGGCGGTAGGTGGGATGAGTGATCCATGTCGGTCCCGAGGCGGTTCCCGAGGGAATCTGACAACTTTCGTCCCGATTACTGTCGGGCCATGACGACTCTCGACAACGCCACCACGACCGAGGTACGAGCGCAACTGACCGACGGACCTCTGATCGGGTCGGTCCGCCCCGACGGAACCCGGGCGTTTCTCGGAATAACCTTCGCCCGAGCCCCTCGTTTCACCCCAGCGATCCCAGAAAAGCCCTGGTCAGAGCCTCGTCGGGCGCTCGATCACGGCCCGATCTGCCCCCAGGTGGCGGGTCTCATGGAATCAGCCATGGGCGTGACTCTGCCGCCCATGGACGAGGAGTGTCTGAGTCTGGGAGTGCAGACCCCGGGCCAGGACGCCCCCGGTCGACCGACCACCGGATGGCCGGTGCTGGTCTGGATCCATGGCGGGGCCTACCTGAACGGATCGGGTTCGACACCGTGGTACGACGGGGCGGCCCTGGCTCGCCAGGGAGCCGTCGTGGTCACGATCAACTACCGGCTCGGGGTCTTCGGATTCTGGCGCGACG
The DNA here is from genome assembly GCA_041174985.1 of Actinomycetota bacterium. Classification (GTDB taxonomy): domain Bacteria; phylum Actinomycetota; class Acidimicrobiia; order Acidimicrobiales; family Ilumatobacteraceae; genus Casp-actino8. The sequence continues at coordinate 1,414 of JBEDFW010000080.1, forward strand.
ACAACCTCGGCCTCGGTGACCAGATCGAAGCGTTGCGGTGGGTGCGACGCAACGTCGCCGGATTCGGTGGCGACCCGGACAACGTGACGATCTTCGGCGAGTCGGCCGGCGGTTCGAGCGTCGTCGCCTTGATGGCGAGTCCCGATGCTCGCGGGCTGTTCCGACGCGTGTGGTCGATGAGCCCTTCCATCGGTCAGTACCGGTCGATCGAGCGAGCGGAGAAACACGCGGCACGTTTCCTCGAGATCGCCGGAGTGGCGAACGACGAGGCGTTGCGCGATCTGTCGTCCGAACGGCTCCTCGAGATTCAGAACGCGGTGATCGCCGAAGGCGGTCGCGCCTTCGATCACTTCGCGCCCACCGCGGGAGGTGCGCATCTGCCGGGTGACATCGTCGAACTCGCGGCACGCAGTGATGCTCATCTCGTGGTCGGAACCACTCGCGACGAGAATCGTCTCTTCGGCGCGTTCACCCCCGAAGCACAGAACATGACGACCGACACGATGCGTTCGATGATCGGAGCGATGTTGCCGGGAAGCGACGCTGCAGTCGACGTGTATCGACGACATCGACCCGGTGAAACCGATGCGCAGATCGTCATGGCGGCGCAGACCGACGAGGGTTTCCGCCAGCGCGCGATTCGCTTGGCGGAGAAGCGTGCCGCCGCCGGACGTTCGACACACATGTATTGGTTCACGTGGCCGACTCCGGCTTTCGGTGGTGCGATGGGGTCGTGTCATGCGATCGACATTCCCTTCACCTTCGACAATCTCGATGCGCCCGGCATCTCGATGTTCACCGGTGATGCACCCGAGCGTGCCGACTTGGCTCGTGACGTGTCGACGCAATTGGTGTCGTTCGCGGCCACGGGGGCACTCGATTGGCCGGCTTTCGACCTGGAGCGTCGCGCCACGCGGGTGTTCGACCTCGCGCCCTCCGTGATCGACGATCCCGAGCCCGAGATTCGTGCCTTGTGGGAGACCGCCCGCCCCGACCTGTGACCCTTGGTGCTTCTGGTGGCACATTCGACTCGGCTTTCGTGCTGATCTGCCACCAGTTCACCCTGATCCGGGGCCGAACGAGCGCCGAGATCGGATGTCACACCCCCGTGGTCGACTGCGACCATGGAATCTCCGGGCGCCACTCCACGACCCCAGCCGATCCTGTCGGCTCATCGCTACGACGGCGACGTGCGTCGACGCGTCGTCGACATGAAATATCGCGGCCGTCGTTCGTTGGCGCGCGAATTGGCCCGTCGATTGGCCGAAACGGTGCGAGCCGACGTGGGCAACGCGATCGACGTCGTCACGTGGGCTCCCACCTCGGCGCAACGCCGACGTCGACGCGGATTCGATCAGGCGTACGTGATCGCCCGTCAGGTGGCACGTGAACTGGGCGTCCCCTGTCGACGACTCCTGGTACGCGAGACACGGCACACGCAGACGGGTCGTTCACGTGCGGCGCGTCTGAGCGGCCCACGATTCCGGGCTCTCGGTACGCGTCGCCCTCTACGAGTTCTCGTGGTCGACGACGTGGTCACCACCGGATCGACATTGCGGGCGGCCGCCCACGCGCTCACGTCGTCGGGGTGGGGCGAGATCACCTTGGCCGCAGTCGCCGCGACGCCGAATCATCGGGCTGCAGTTCGACCGAACGTCCTGATTCGGCCCGGTTCCCGAAACACCGGTGCTCAGAGACCGACCAACGACCGCACGCGATCGATGGCCGGCTGCTGATCTAGGTCCACCAGGATCCCGTGCATGCCGAGAGCCGACGCGGCGCGCACGTTCACGTCCATGTCGTCGAGGAATGCCGACTGCGACGCAGACGAGCCGAGACGTTCGAGAGCCAGTTCGTAGATCGCCGGATGGGGCTTTCGTAATCCGACTTCGTGGCTGTCGACGACGTCGTCGAAAAGCGCGTCGAAATCCATGATCGGACGCCAACGATCGCGGAACTCGCGGATGTTGTTGGTCAACACGCCGGTCTTGCATCCGTGCGCGCGCAGATCGTGCACGAGTTGCAGCATGGCGTCACTGCGAACGAACTCGAAGTTGAGACCCTTCTTCGCCGCCGGTTCCGACGGCTCGGGCTCGCGCATTCGAAACCCGGCCTGGGCGATGAGTCTCCCCACGCCTGCTCGGTACTCGTCGAGGCTGATCTCGCCGCGTTCGAGGCGATGCCACGGATGGTCGCTGTCGGCGGCGTAGTCACCGAGCATCACGGCCATCACCTCGTCGGCCGGGTGGTCGGGGAATCGCTTCACCACGTCGAGGGCACGTCCCGACAACGACAGAACGCCGCCCAGGTCGAAGATCACGGTGTCGACCACGGACGTCATGTCGACAGTCTTCCCGCCCCTGGTCGCGGTACTCGAATCGGTCGGGGCGAACCGGAAGGCCCAGGGGGTGAACGGTAGGATCGACCTCCGCATGGGAATCGTCGATCGCATTCTGAGGGCCGGTGAGGGCAAGAAACTGAAGGCCCTCGAGGGACTGGTTCCCGATATCAACGCCGAGGAGGCCGTCGTCGCCGCCCTGAGTGACGATGCTCTGCGCGATCGCACCAATCAGTTCCGCCAGCGTCTCGACCGCGGCGAGTCCCTCGACGACCTGCTGGTCGAAGCCTTCGCCACGGTTCGAGAAGGGGCCAAGCGAGTCATCGGACAACGCCATTACGACGTGCAGATGATGGGTGGAGCCGCCCTCCATTTCGGATGGATCGCCGAAATGAAGACCGGTGAAGGAAAGACCCTCGTGTCGACGCTCCCGGCGTATCTGAACGGACTCTCGGGCCGCGGCGTTCACCAGATCACCACGAACGATTATCTGGCGCGCCGTGACTCGGTCTGGATGGGCCAGATCCACCGCTGGTTGGGACTCGACGTCGGTCTTGTCATCCCTGGCCACCAGGAACGCCCCGACCAGAAACGGGTCAACTACGCCGCCGACATCACGTACGGCACCAACAACGAGTTCGGCTTCGATTACCTCCGCGACAACATGGCGGGCTCGAAGGCCAACAAGGTCCAACGCGGCCACGTCTTCGCGATCGTCGACGAAGTCGACTCGATCCTGATCGACGAGGCGCGAACGCCGCTCATCATCTCCGGACGTGTCGCCGACGCCGCTCAGCTGTACTACCGGTTCGCTTCGATCGTGCGCTCACTGAAGCGCGACGTGCACTACGAGGTCGAAGAAGACAAGCGTGTGGTCATGCCCACCGAGGCCGGTATCGAGGCCGTCGAGCAAGAACTCGGTGTCGAGAACCTCTACGACGAGGTCCAGCGAAATCTCGTGCACCAGCTCCAGGTGGCCCTGAAGGCCAAGGAGCTCTACCACCGCGACAAGGACTACATCGTCCAGGGCAGCGAAGTGAAGATCGTCGACGAGTTCACCGGTCGAATCCTCGAAGGACGTCGCTGGAGCGAAGGTATCCACCAGGCCGTGGAAGCCAAAGAAGGCGTGAAGATCAAAGAGGAGAACCAGACCCTCGCCACGATCACGCTGCAGAACTACTTCCGTATGTACGAGAAGTTGGCCGGTATGACCGGTACGGCACAGACCGAAGCCGCCGAACTCATGAACACCTACGGATTGCAGGTCGTTCCGATTCCCACCAATCGCGAGATTCGACGCTCCGACGAACCCGACCTCATCTTCAAGTCCGAGCGGGCGAAGTTCGATGCCATCATCGACGACGTGGCCGAGCGCAACGCCGCCGGCCAGCCGATCCTCATCGGTACGGCGAGCGTGGGCAAGAGCGAACTCCTGTCGACTCTTCTGGCCAAACGTGGCATCAAACACGAAGTCCTGAACGCCAAACAGCACACCCGCGAGGCCGAAGTGGTGGCTCAGGCCGGACGCATCGGCTCGGTCACGGTCGCCACCAACATGGCCGGCCGTGGCGTCGACATTCTTCTCGGTGGCAACCCCGAGGGTCTGGCGTCGCGCACCGTGTTGAGCGAGGGCTTCGATCCGTCGACGCTGATCGACGAGTTCGCGCTCCCGATGCCGCTCGATCAGATGCCCGAGGAGTATCAACACGATCGGGCCAAGGCACAGGCCCGCTATCGCGAACATCTCGCCCGACTCTCGGCCGAGTGCAAGGAAGAGGGCGATCGCATCCGCCAACTCGGCGGTCTCTACGTGATCGGCTCCGAGCGCCACGAGAGTCGTCGCATCGACAATCAGTTGCGCGGTCGTTCGGGTCGTCAAGGTGATCCCGGTGAGACGCGCTTCTACCTCAGTCTCGAAGACGATCTCATGCGACTCTTCGCCACCGGCGCATTGAGTTGGGTGATGGGCCGCGCTCTACCCGACGACGAAGCGATCGAACACAAGATGGTGACCAAGGCGATCGAGCGGGCGCAGACCACGGTCGAGCAGCGCAACGGCGAGATCCGCAAGAACGTGCTCAAGTACGACGAGGTCATGAACGAGCAGCGCAAGGTCATCTACATGCGCCGCGATCAGATCCTCGAGGGACTCGATCTCAAGGCCGCCGGAATGGAGTACTTGGCCGAGGCCGTCGATTCGCTCATCGAGACCCACTGCGTGAGTGACGTCGACGACGAATGGGACCTGGAGGGTCTGGCCAAGGAGATCAAGACCTTCTGGCCCAACGAGATCACCGAGAACGACCTGGCCGCGTGTCGCAACACCGACCGCATGTACGACCTCGTGATGGCCGATGCCACTGCCTACTACGAACGACGCGAGACCGAGCTCACTCCCACGGTCATGCGCGACGTCGAACGTCAGGTGATGTTGCGCATCATCGATCAGCGGTGGCGCGAACACCTCGAAGAGATGGATTACCTCCAGGAGGGAATCAACCTGCGGGCCATGGGGCAGAAGGACCCATTGGCCGAATGGCAGCGTGAGGGCTACGAGATGTTCGGGGCCATGATGAAGGGCATCGCTCAGGATTTCGTGCGGTATGTGATGCACGTGCAGGTCGTCCGTAACGACGCCCCTGATCTCGCGGTCAAGAACGTGCAGGAGACCAAGTCGGAGTCCTCTCCGGCTCTTCAGAGTGCGATGGCCGACGCCGGTCTGGCCCCGGCTCCGACGCCCTCGGCGCCGTCCAAACCCAAGACCGTCGTGAACGACGCCTGGTCGAAGACGCCGCGCAACGCGCCGTGTCCCTGCGGCTCGGGCAAGAAGTTCAAGATGTGCCACGGCGCCAACTGAGGCATGCGCGACTTCACCGACGACATTCGCGACGTCCAGCGTCGCCTGCGGGAGGCTCATGGCTACCTGCGAGTCGACGAGTTACGAGCTCGCGTCTCCGAGCTCGAGTTCGAAGTGTCGCGACCCGACCTCTGGGACGATCAGGACCGGGCCAAGAAGCTCAACGCCGAGTACGCCAACTCCAAGGGTGACCTCGATCAATACGACCAGCTGGCCCGCGACGTCGACGACGTGGAGGTGCTGCACGAACTGGCGCGCGAAGTCGACGACGAATCCCAGGAACCCGACATCGCCTCGGGCCTCTCGTCGATCGCCGCACGTCTCGACGGTCTCGAGATGCGAAGTCTTTTCACCGGTGAGCACGACGAAGCCGACTGCATCGTCCACATCAACACCAAGGACGGTGGTGTCGACGCCCAGGACTGGAGCGAGGTCCTCTTGCGCATGTATTCCCGCTGGGCCGAACGGCGTGGATTCGAGATCGAGGTCGACGATGTCTCCCCGGGCACCGAAGCCGGAATCATGTCGGCCGAGTTCACGATCAAGGGCCGCTACGCCTACGGACTCATGACGTCCGAACGCGGTACGCATCGTCTCGTTCGCATCAGTCCGTTCGACAACCAGGGTCGGCGCCAGACGAGTTTTTCGGCGGTGCAGGTGTGGCCCGTGATCGACGATCCCGATGTCGAGATCAACGAATCCGACATTCGCATGGAAGTGTTCCGCGCGTCGGGTGCTGGTGGTCAGCACGTCAACAAGACCTCGTCGGCGGTCCGCCTCATTCACGAACCCACCGGTCTCGTGGCGTCGTCACAGGAAGAACGAAGTCAGCTGCAGAACCGCGAAAAGGCCATGGGTCGCCTGCGAGCGATGGTCGCGGCACGCATCGAAGAAGAGCATCAGGCCGAACTCGATCGAATCGCCGGCAAGCAGGCGACGGTCGGCTGGGGGAGTCAGATCCGCTCGTACGTGCTGCAGCCGTACCAGATGGTGAAAGATCTGCGCACCGAGGTCGAGACGAGCAGTGTGGAAGCGGTTCTCGATGGTGACATCGACCAGTTCATGGAGGGTTACCTGCGCTGGCGTCGATCGGGTGACGGCTCCTGAGCGAGTGACACTGGTACCCTTCACCTGCTCACGGGTACATCATGATTCGCCTCGAGAACGTCACCAAGTCATACAGCACCGAAGTCACGGCCCTTCGCGACGTGTCCTTCGAGATCGCCAAGGGTGAGTTCGTGTTTCTCGTCGGACCATCGGGATCGGGAAAATCCACGCTGCTTCGCCTCATGAACCGCCAGGAAGTTCCCGAAAAGGGTGCGGTCTGGGTGGCCGGCAAGAACATCAACGACCTGCCCGAGTCCAAGGTCCCGTTCCTGCGTCGCAGCATGGGCAACATCTTCCAGGACTACAAACTGCTCCTCAACAAGACGGTTTTCGAGAACGTCGCCTTCGCCCTCGAAGTCATCGGCCGACCCCGGCACGTGATTCGTCAACAGGTTCCGGCCGTGCTCGAACTGGTGGGCCTGGCCGACAAGGAGGATCGTTTTCCGCACCAGTTGTCGGGCGGTGAACAACAGCGCGTCTCGATCGCCCGAGCCTTCGTCAATCGACCGCTGATCCTCTTGGCTGACGAACCCACCGGAAACCTCGACCCCGGAACCGGCGAGGGCATCATGCGCCTCCTCGACCGCATCAACAGCACGGGTACCACGGTGGTCATGGCCACCCACGACACCCGCGTCGTGAACATGATGCGGCGTCGTGTCGTCCAGCTCGATCGTGGCGTCATCGTCCGCGACCAGGAGCGAGGGGTGTACGACTGATGTTGGCCCGAATCAGCTACGCCTTCCGCGAAACCTTCGCCAGTTTCCGACGCAACGTCACTCTCACCGCGGCCGCCATCATCACCTCTGCGGTCTCACTCTTGCTGGTTGGCTCCACGTTCCTCATCCAGCGCGCTTTCGACAATCTGCTCACGCGCTGGAAGGGTGACGTCGAGTTGATCGTGTACGTCCGTTCCGACGCGACCACCGAGCAGATCGATCTCATCGAGGACGCGCTGCGATCACAGCCCTCGATCATCGATGTCGAGCGACTGCGGTACCTGAATCAAGCCGAAAGTTACGCCGAAGCCGAGAAACTCTTCGCCGGCGACCCCGGAACCTTGCGTCTGTTGACGCCCGAGAACATCCCGTCACAGTTCAAGGTGGTTCCCATCGCCGACGACGCCTCGCTCGTTCGTGAATTGGGCGAGCAGTTCCGACAATTGGCCGGGGTGAAGGAGGTCGCCTACGCCCAGGACGTCTTCGACGTGGTTTCCCGGGTGTCGCAGTTCATTCGCGTCGCCACCACCGCCATGTCGATCATCCTCCTCGTCGTGGCGGTCGGCCTCATCTGGAACACCATTCGAACCGCGATGTTCGCGCGGCGACGTGAGATCGAAGTGATGAAACTCGTGGGTGCCACCAACTGGTTCATTCGTATTCCCTTCATGCTCGAAGGTCTCCTGCAAGGCATGATCGGCGGCCTGTTGGCCTGCGGTGGACTGTGGGGACTCAACTCGGCCTGGTCGGGTGCCGTCGACGACTTCAACGACACCGAACTGGCGGCGCTCGTCGTGTCGGATGGTTACGTGAGCAGTGTGATGCTGATCCTGCTGCTCATCGGTGCCCTCGCGGGAGCGGTCGGATCGGGTATCGCCGCCTCTCGCTTCCTCGACGTCTGACCGACGCTCGGACTCGGTGGCCGCGCTTGGCAATCGTTTAGGGTTCGATCGTGAACTTCGAAGAGATCCAGTACTCGGTCGACGGCCCGGTGGCCACGATCACGTTGCATCGTCCCGACAAGATGAATGCCTTCACCAATCGAATGTTGAAGGAGATCATCGCCGCCTTCGACCTGACCGATGCCGACGACGCGGTTCGGGCGGTCATCGTGACCGGTTCGGGCAAGGCTTTTTGCGCCGGGGCCGATCTGTCCGGCGGTGGCGAGACGTTCTCGAAGGGAGGCAGTGACGTCGCCGCCAAATCGGGCGTCGTTCGAGACGGTGGTGGTCTCGTCGCGTTACGTATCTTCGAATCGAAAAAGCCTGTCATCGGTGCCATCAACGGTGCCGCGGTGGGAGTCGGCGTCACCATGACTCTGCCCATGGACATTCGTCTGGCGAGCGACAAGGCCAAGTTCGGTTTCGTGTTCGCCAAGCGCGGCATCGTGCCCGAGGCGGCGAGCAGTTGGTTCCTGCCCCGTTTGGTCGGCATTTCACAGGCGGCCGAATGGTGCTACACCGGCCGGATCATCGATGCCGACGAGGCCCTGCGCGGTCGGTTGGTGCGCAGTGTGCATTCGCCCGACGAACTCTTGTCGGTGGCCCGTTCGATCGCCCTCGAGATCGCCGCTGGCACCGCGCCGGTGTCGGTGGCCCTGACCCGTCAGATGCTCTGGCGCATGCTCGGAGCCGATCATCCGATGGAAGCCCATCGCGTCGATTCTCGGGCGATCAACTCGCGTGGCGCGAGTGACGACGCCCGAGAAGGAGTGCTGAGCTTCCTCGAGAAACGTCCGGCCGAGTTCCCGGTGAAGGTCAGCGACGGGCTGCCGAACGTCTTCCCGGATTGGCAGGATCCGCAGTTCTCGTGAGCTCCGAGTTGTACGACCGCGTCGGTGGGCTCGTCTTCTTCGAGCGTCTCGTCGACGAGTTCTACCGAGGAGTGGTGGCCGACGAGGTGCTGTGGCCTCTCTATCCCGATCACTCCGACCTCGACGGTGCCAAACGGCGCCTCGCTCTCTTCCTTGCCCACTACTGGGGTGGTCTCACCACGTATCTGGAAGAGCGAGGCCACCCTCGACTGCGGATGCGGCACATGACCTTCACGGTCGGCCCTCTCGAACGCGATCGTTGGTTGGTGCACATGGCGAGAGCAGTCGAGACGGTGTGCGAGGACGCCGAGAGCCGGGTCGAGATGATGACGTATTTCAACAAGGCCGCCGAGCATCTGCGAAACGACACCGGTCTGCCCATCAGCAGTCCGCGCGACTGACGCGACGCACCGGGAAGGTGCGTTCAGCCGAAGACGACGGTTTTGCGGCCGTACACCAGGACGCGATGTTCGAGATGGGCTCGAACCGCTCGCGCCAGCACGATCGTCTCGAGGTCGCGACCCTTGCGGGTGAGATCGGCGACCGAATCACGATGAGTCACGCGGGCGACCTCTTGGTCGAGAATCGGGCCTTCGTCGAGCTCCTCGGTCACGTAATGCGCGGTGGCGCCGATCAACTTCACGCCGCGGTCGTGAGCCTGCCGGTAGGGATTGGCCCCGATGAACGCCGGCAGGAACGAGTGGTGGATGTTGATGATGCGCGAGCGATACGCATCGACGAGAGTCGGCGACAGGATCTGCATGTAGCGAGCCAGGATCACGAGATCGACGTCGAGGGAGCGAAGCGTCTCGAGCACCTTGGCCTCCTGGGCGCTCTTGGTCTCGGGTGTGACCGGCAGGTGGAAGTAGCCGACTCCCATGTGCTCGACGAGATCGGCGTGGTCGGGATGATTGTCGATCACGCCCACGACGTCGGCGGGCATCTCGCCGGCTCGCCACCGAGTGAGCAGATCGAACAAGCAGTGCGGCTGCTTGCTCGCCATGATGGCGACCCGAGGCTTGACATCGGTGAAGCGCAAGTCGACCGTCATGCCGAATCGTCGGGCGACCGGGGCGAAACGATCGAGGATCTGCGAGCGCTCGACGCCGAAACCCTCGAGTTCGAATTCGACGCGCTGGAAGAAAACCTTCTCGACGTCGTCGGTGTGCTGCTCGGCGTGCACGATGTTCCCGTTGTGGGCGGCGATGAACTCGGCCACCGCGGCGACGACACCACGTTGGTCGGGGCAGGAGAGCAGGAGCACACCGTTTCCAGGCACCCCGAAAGTCTGCTGGGTCGCGAACGTTTTCCCACGCTGGATTCGCCAGTCGATGATCCGGCGGGGAAACTGGTCGCGTGAGCGACCTTTTTTCGTCCGTCGATCCGCTCGTGATTCGATCGGCCGGAACCCTTCTCGACGAGAACGGCGAGGTGTATCCGGTGGTTCGGGTCGACGCGCGACATCGGCCCGAACTGCGCCATATGGTGAGCGTGGTGGCCGTGGAAGGCGTCGGTGATCTGGCAACCTTCGCCGAGTTGTGC
>JBEDFW010000081.1:0-2852 GCA_041174985.1 Actinomycetota bacterium
ACTCCACGCCGTCCCAGAAATTGTGCTCGAGGGTCAGTTCCACGTACCCGGCGTCGCGCGCCCCTTCGGCGTCGGCCACCATGCGCGCGAGATTGTCGCCGTCACTCGGTCGCGGCGCGAGCGGTGACTGCACGAACGAACGCCCGTACACCTCCAGCGGCGCCTGGTCGGGTGATCGCATCGCGTTCATCTGATCGACCATCGCCAACACCTTGGCCGGCTTGAGTCCGGCCGGATTCCAGGCGTCGAACCACTTCGCCGTCCGCGCCATTCCGTCGGCCGACCACATTCCCGACAACAACGTCGGTCGCGGTCGTTGCACCGGTTTCGGATCGACGTACGACGGAGGGATCGTGAACACCGAGCCCTCGTAGGACACCGGATCGTCACCCCAACAGGCCAGCAGGGCCGGCACGAAGTCGTCCATGCGCTTGCCGCGAGTGGTCACGTCGGTGCCCGACGCCGCGTGCTCCTCGGCGCTCCATCCCACGCCGAGCCCGACGACGAGACGACCATTCGACATCTGATCGATCGTGGCGAGCCGCTGCGCCAATGGCACGGGCCAATGGTTTCCGGCGACGAGGATGCTGGTCCCGAGTCGGACCCTCGAGGTGACCGCCGCGACGAAGGCAAGAGTCTCGAGTGGTGCGTACACCGACTTGTACTGCGCCGGAGGCATGATGCCGTCGCCTCCGTAACCGCGGGCGGGCGCCACGGGATACATGAAGTGGTCCTGCACCCAGAGGCCCGAATAACCCAACTCTTCGGCCTTCACGGCGAAATCGCGGATCACGTCGGCACGAACATGCGGGCCGAGCTGAGGCAGACAGATTCCGATTCCGGTCACGTGGGTTCCCCGAGCTCAATCGGTGACGAGTCGACCGGCATCGACTCCGCGGCGGAAGAGATCGCTCAGAGCATCGTCGGATGTCTCGAGAATGGCATCGATCCAGCCGTGCACGTACTGGGCTCCACCTTCGTTACGGCCGAAGATGAATTCCTTCTTTGCCCCGGTCTTCACCGTTCGTTGGATCTTGAGTCCGGTCGCATAGTCCTCGTCGCGCACGACGTGCTCCAGAAAGGCGATCTGCTTCTCCACGATCTCGACGAACTCGTCGGTCTTGGGAGCGGTCGAGATGAAGTCGAGATAGGTGATCGACTCGTCGGCATTGTCTCCCGGGAAGATGCGTGCGACTTGGTACACCTTGTGCTCGCCGACGTCGAAACCGGCGATCGACGCGTGAGGAAAGATGCTCCAGACACCTCCGGTGAGCACGGAATCGGGCCACTCCTCTTGGGGAATCGTCTCGAGCTTGGCCCACGGGCCACGCGGTCCGGTGACTCGCTGGTGCGGCCCCACTCGATGGAAGAGCGCGTCGCACGGGAAGTCGGGACCGAAAGTGTTCTTGTGCAGGATGGGCAAGTGGTAGAAGTCGACGTAACCGTCGAACGACACTTTCCAGTTCGGACCCACGAGACGGCGCGAACCGAAGTGGTTCATCGAGGCGAACCCGCAGTACGCGAGGAGTTCGTCGTAGCCGGCGAGGAAGGCGTCGATGTCGAGGGTCGACGACGGCGAGAGAGTGACCCACACGAGACCGGCTCGTTCGACGACCGGCAACGTGGTGAGTCCGAGGCACGACATGTCGATCTCGCCGAAGTCGGACTGCTTGAAGAGACCGACCAGATCGCCACTCTGGTCGTACGTCCAGTTGTGGTACGGACAGGCGAAACGACGAGCCGACCCGACACCTTCGTCGACGAGCATCGCGCCGCGATGACTGCACATGTTGACGAAGGCGCGTACGACCCCGTGAGCATCGCGTGACAGGAGGATCGGCATCCCGACGACTTCGATCGCCTTGTACGAATTGGGTTCGGCGATCTCGGCCGAGGTCGCGATGAGAAGGGGAACCCGCTTGAACACCAGGTCGACTTCGCGACGCCAACGCTCGGGGTCGAAATAATTGGCGGCCGGAATGGTGGTGGTGCCCTCGGTGAGATCGGTCGTCCCGGCCTTGTTGTGAGCGATCGTTCGCTCGGCCATGGCCACCAATTTCTTCCGACTCATCCCCACTCCCATCGGTCGATCCGACCCCACCCTAGGCGTCGTCAGTCGTTCTGCAGCAGATGAACCAGGCTGCTCGTGTCCCAACGTCGACCGCCCCGGGCCATCACCTGGGCGTAGAACTGGTCGACCAGCGCGGTCAGGGGCAACCGTGCGCCGTTGCGGTTCGCTTCGTCGAGACAGATGCCGAGATCCTTGCGCATCCACTCCACGGCGAATCCGAATTCGAACTCGCCGCGCGCCATCGTTCGCGCCCGATTGTCCATCTGCCAGCTCTGAGCCGCCCCTTTGCCGATCACGTCGACCACTCGATCGACGTCGAGCCCGGCGCGCTGAGCGAAATTGACGCCTTCCGACAGACCCTGGACGATGCCCGCGATGCAGATCTGATTGACCATCTTCGTCAGTTGGCCGGCCCCGGCCGGTCCGAGAAGTTCGCACGCTCGGGCGTACGGACCGACGGCCAAACGAGACCGTTCGAACACTGCCGGGTCGTCGCAACCGCACATCACGGTGAGGACACCGTTCTCGGCGCCGGCCTGACCGCCCGACACCGGCGCGTCGACGAACCCGATTCCGCGCGCGGCGCACGCGGCCGCGAGTTCACGCGCCACATCGGCCGACGCCGTGGTGTGATCGATCAAGACCGAACCGGGAGTCATTCCCGCGATCGCACCGTGATCGCCGAGAGCGACAGCGCGCACGTCGTCGTCGTTCCCGACGCACATCATCACGAATTCAGCGCCTTCGACCGCTTCGATCGGGGTCGGCGCGGCCCGTCCAC
>JBEDFW010000082.1:0-3964 GCA_041174985.1 Actinomycetota bacterium
TCTCGAGAAGATGAATCGCGTCGAACTCGAAGGCGTCGTCGCTCACGAGCTCTCGCACATCCGCAATTACGACATCCTGGTGAGCACTCTGGCGGTCACGATGGTCGGCGCCATCGCGGTGATGACCGACCTGGCCATTCGCCTCATGTGGTGGAACGGCGGTCGAGTGAGTCGCTCCGGAGATCGCGAGCGGGGAGGTAATCCGCTCGCGTTGCTCGGATTCGCTCTCTTGATCCTGGCTCCGATCGTCGCCCGGGCCATGCAGGCCGCCGTGAGCCGTCGGCGTGAGACACTCGCCGACGTGTCGGCGTGCCAACTCACTCGGTACCCACCCGGATTGATCGGTGCTCTCGAAAAGCTCCGCGCCGACACGACCGTGACCCACTCGGCTTCGATGGCGACCGCTCACATGTGGATCGAACAGCCTCTTTCCGGCGTTCGTGACGAGGGTCGACTCGGCTGGTTCCATCGCATGTTCGACACCCACCCTCCGCTCGACGAGAGAATCGCACTGCTGAAGGAGATCTGACATGAAGCGCTTCACGCTGCCCGTCGTCCTCACGTTCGTCGGTCTGTCGGCATGTGGAGGTGGCGACTCGTCGACCGACACCGTCGTCGCCGCCACGACCACCGCTCCGGCGACCACCACGACGGCCGTGCCGGTGACCACGACCCAACCACCGGCCACGACCACCACCGCCGCGCCACTTCCCACTGCTCCGCTGAGTGGACTTCCCGTCTCCGACGCGTCGCTCATCGACCGACCGGCCCTGATCGTCAAGATCGACAACGCGCCGGGAGCTTGGCCCCAGACCGGTCTCAATCAAGCCGACATCGTCTATGAGGAGAACGTGGAGGGCTGGACCCGATTCGCAGCCGTTTTCCACTCCCAAGGGTCCGACCCGGTCGGCCCCGTTCGATCCGGGCGAACGCAGGACATCAGCCTCGGCACGAGTCTCGATCGCCCGCTTCTCGTCTGGAGCGGTGGAAACGCCACGACGACGAACCTCATCAACAAGTCGGATCTCGTCAACATGAGCGTTTCGGCCGCCGGCCCGAATGGCGGCTACTACCGCTCGTCCGACCAGCGCGCCCCGCACAACTTGTTCACGAAGACCTCGAGCATCTGGGCGCTCGACGAAGGACGCGGTGGACGACCCGGACCCCAATTCGAGTACCGCGCGGCCGATGCCGACGTCGGAGGAACCGGGGTCACCGGCGTGAAGTTGCGCATGGACGGAAGCATGCGGGCTTCATGGGAGTGGAACGCAACCGACGGGATCTTCGAACGCTCGCACGACCAGGACCCTCATCTTCTCTCCGACGGTTCTCGAGTGTCGGCCCACAACGTCCTCGTGCTCGAGTGCGAATACAAGACCAGTGTCGCTGACAGTCGCAGCCCCGAGGCGCAGACCACCGGGTCGGGGAAGGCCTGGATCTTCACCGGGGGAGCCGTGATCGAAGGCACCTGGAGTCGAGCCGACCAGAGTTCACCCTGGACGTTGACGACCGAGGACGGCTCGGTGATCGCCCTCACTCCTGGACGCACCTGGGTCTCGCTGATCCGTGAGGGTCAAGCGGTCGTCGTGACAGCCGACCAGTCCATTTCGGACGTCGACTGGCCCTGACCCGCCATTAGCCTCACCTGCATGACGTCGTCGCATTCCTCCACCGGAACGTTCCCGGTCAAGCGTGGTCTGGCCGAAATGTTGAAGGGCGGGGTGATCATGGACGTGGTCACCCCGGAGCAGGCCAAGATCGCCGAAGACGCCGGCGCGTGCGCCGTGATGGCTCTCGAGCGCGTCCCGGCCGACATCCGTCGTGACGGTGGTGTCGCTCGGATGAGCGACCCCGACATGATCGAAGGAATTCAGCGCGCAGTGTCGATTCCGGTGATGGCCAAGGCCCGCATCGGACACTTCGTGGAAGCACAGATCCTCCAGGCACTCGGAGTCGACTTCGTCGACGAGAGCGAGGTCCTCACACCTGCCGACGAGGCTCATCACATCGACAAGTACAAGTTCACGGTTCCGTTCGTGTGCGGTGCCACCAATCTCGGTGAAGCCCTACGTCGCATCTCCGAGGGGGCGGCGATGATTCGTTCCAAGGGTGAAGCAGGGACGGGCAACGTCGTCGAAGCGGTGCGTCACCTCCGATCGATCCTGGGCGACATTCGTCGCATCGGAACCGCCGATTCGGCCGAGTTGTTCGATTGGGCCAAGCGCTTGCAGGCCCCGCTGCCCCTCGTTCAGGAACTCGCCGAAACCGGCAAGCTTCCCGTTCCGTTGTTCTGCGCGGGAGGCCTGGCCACTCCGGCCGACGCCGCATTCGCGATGCAGCTCGGTGCCGAGGCGGTGTTCGTCGGTTCCGGAATCTTCAAGAGCGACAACCCGGCCAAACGAGCCCGAGCCATCGTGGAAGCGACGACTCATTTCGAAGACGCCGACATCCTCGTGAAGGTGAGCCGCGATCTCGGAGCCCCCATGACCGGCATCGGCATGGACGAGATCAACCAGCGGTACGCCGAACGGGGTTGGTGATGTCCGACGGGAGGCCGCCAGGTGGCCCCGCGCATCGGAATCCTCGCCCTCCAAGGGGCATTCGCCGCCCATCGTGAGGCGTTGTCGGAACTCGGGGCCGAGTGCCGCCTCGTGCGACTTCCCGAGCATCTGAGCGGCCTCGACGGTCTCGTCATCCCGGGTGGAGAAAGCACCACCATGAGCAATCTGGTGCAGTCCTCCGGCCTGACCGATCCGCTGCGCACGGCGCTCGACGAGGGTCTGCCGGTGTTCGGCACCTGCGCCGGAATGATTCTTCTCGCCTCTCGGATCGAGGACGGACGAGACGATCAGATCCATCTCGATGCGATGTCGTTGTCGGTCCGACGCAACGCGTACGGACGTCAAGTCGACTCCTTCGAGACCGATCTCGACATCGACGGCCTCGACGGCGAGTTCCACGCCGTGTTCATCCGAGCCCCTCTGGTGACGTCGATGGGCCCCGAGGTGCGGGTGTTGGCCACGCACGGCGACCATGCTGTTCTGGTGGCCGAGGGCAACCGTATGGCATGTTCGTTCCATCCCGAGCTCACGGCCGATCGCCGAGTGCACCGTCTCTTTCTCGACCACCTGTCCGCTTCCATTCCACTCACGAGGTGAACCATGTCCGGCCATTCCAAATGGGCGACGATCAAACACAAGAAGGGTGCCGCCGACAAGGCCCGCGGAAAGTTGTTCGCCAAGATCGCGCGGCAACTCGAAGTCGCGTCACGCGAGGGAGGACCCGACCCCGCCTCGAACGCGTCGTTGCGTGGGGTGGTCCAGAAAGCCAAAGCCGCTCAGATGACGAACGACGCGATCGACCGGGCCATCAAACGTGGAGCCGGCCAGAACGACGGTGAGTCGTACGAATCGATCGTCTACGAGGGATACGCACCCGGGGGTGTGGCACTGATGGTCGACACTCTCACCGACAACCGCAATCGCACGGGCGGCGAGATCCGCAACATCTTCAGCAAGATGGGAGGATCGATGGCCGAACCCGGTGCCGTCGGCTGGCAGTTCAGCCGTCGTGGCGTCGTGCTCGTGGCGGGTGGGCCCTCCGAGGACGACGTGATGATGGCGGCTCTCGATGCCGGCGCCGACGACGTGAGCAAGGACGGCGATTCCTGGCGCGTCACGTGCGAACCGAATCTCGTCTTCGATGTCAAGGCCGCCCTCGAATCAGCAGGTCTCGTCGTGTCCTCGGCGGACTCGACCATGGTCTCGTCCACGTCCATCGAAGTCACCGACGTCGACACGGCCAAGAAGATTCTCAAGATCATGGAAGCTCTCGAGGACAACGACGACGTCCAGGACGTCTATGCGAATTTCGACATCAGTGACGACATCATGGAAACGGCGGTCTGACATGGCACTCTCGGTTGGCGACACAGCTCCCGACTTCGAACTTCCCGGCACGGGGG
>JBEDFW010000083.1:0-12212 GCA_041174985.1 Actinomycetota bacterium
GGAGCGGACTTGCTGGCGGCGAGACGCGCTTCGCGCTCGGCCTGGGCGGCGGCGGCCTGGGCGCGGGCGTCGGCCTGGCTGGCGGCGAAAGCGGCCTGCTCCTCGGGCGAACGCTCGGCAACGGCTCCACCGGACTTGCCAGCGATGAAACGTCCTTCGAGCACGGCCTCGGCGACGACCTTGCACATGAGTTCGTTGGCGCGGATGGCGTCGTCGTTGCCCGGGATCGGGAACTGGACCAGATCGGGATCGACGTTGGTGTCGACGACGGCCACGACCGGGATTCCGAGCTTGTTCGCCTCGGTCACCGCGATGTGCTCCTTCTTGGTGTCGAGCACGAAGACGACCTGCGGACGACGGGTCATGGCGCGAATGCCGTTCAGGTTCTTCTGGAGCTTGGTGAGCTCGCGATCCTTCAGAAGGGCTTCCTTCTTCGGCATGGCGTCGAACTCTCCCGAAGCCTTGCTGCGCTCGAGTTCGAGCATCTTCTGAACGCGCTTGTGGATGGTTTCGAAGTTGGTGAGCATGCCACCGAGCCAACGCTCGTTGATGTAGTGCATGCCGCACTTCTCGGCGTACGACGCAATGGGGTCCTGCGCCTGCTTCTTGGTGCCGATGAACAGGACCTCTCCGCCCTTCGCGGCGATGTCGCGCACGAAGGCGTAGGCGACTTCGATGCGGTCGAGGGTCTGCTCGAGATCGATGATGTAGATGTCGTGACGCTCTCCGAAGATGAATCGCTTCATCTTGGGGTTCCAACGACGGGTCTGGTGGCCGAAGTGAACGCCGGCTTCCAGCATTTGACGCATCGTGACGATGGCCATAGTGATCTTTCCTCCTGGTACTGCGGTTGCCGGCACGCCGTCTCGCGCCCTCCGAGGAAAACGACCGCAGATGAGCGACGTGCAGTGATGGACGAATCGCCCTGCGGGCAGAGCGACCCGACCCGTTTCCGGGCCGTCGGTGAGACTACCCGCCGGGTCGGCAGACCGCACGGGGCCCCGGGTGGCGGGCCGTGCCGTCGACCGGAATCAATCGGGACCGAGGGCCGTCCGACCGGAGGGTCCCGAGGTGAGGAGTCGGATCGAGGTGGAGTCCCGAATCGTCACGCACGCTCAGACTCACCGGTTCGTCGGGTCCGGTCGCCCAGCCGAGAATCTGACCGGGCTCGACGAGCCGTCCGCGGCGCACGCCGTCGGCGATCCGCTCGACACCGCCGACCGTGACCAGGATTCCCTGTCGCGTTCCGTGTCGAGGGTTGCTTTGCGGCTCGCGTCCGTCCGGCTCCGGTCGAATCGTGACGTAGACGCGCCCGGCGACGGCACCAGCGAAATGCACGACACCACCGATGGGCGCGCGGATCGCCTCGTCAGGCCGGCTGGCGAAATCGATCGTTCGCTCACCCGGGCAATACGGGCAGGCGGGCGCGACGAAGGGATCGACGATCGGTCCGGACACTGGCGCCACGAGACAGAGAGTCATGAGAGGTGAGACGAGCCACGACCACACACCCGAGAGTGGAATCGACGGCGCGGGTCAGGGAAGTCCGGCCGCGGTGAGACGCGACCGCAGCAGAAGGACCGCCTTGGAGTGGATCTGCGAGACGCGACTCTCGGTGACACCGAGGACGTCGCCGATCTCCGACAGGGTCATTCCTTCGTCGTAATACAAGGCGATCACGGTGCGCTCCCGATCGGGCAACTCGCGCACCTGCGCGCGCATCACCGTACGGATCTCGCGATCTTCGAGGACGAGGTCGGGTCCCTGATCGGGTGAGGCGGGCAACTGGCGCGGTTCGCTCTCCCCCACGACCACGTGATCGAGCGGTCCGACGTTCGCGACGGCCACCGCACTCAACCATTTCTGCAGTTCTTCTTCGTCGATCCCGATGTGGGCGGCGATCTCGGAGTCCTCTGGAGTCCGCTTCAGGTCGTTGCTCAGAGCGGCGATCGCCTGTTCGATCTGACGCGATCGCTGTCGCACGGTTCGCGGCACCCAATCGATGGCTCGCAAGCCGTCGAGGATCGCCCCTTTGATTCGCGGCACGGCGAACGTCTCGAACTTGAATCCACGCTCGGGTTCGAACCGGTCGACCGCATCCATCAGTCCGAAGATCCCGGTTCCGATGAGTTCGCCGGTGTCGACACCAGCCGGTAGTCCGGCCGCGACTCGACCGGCCACGAACTTCACGAGCGGGGAGTAATGCACGATCAACTGATCACGCGCTCCGTTGTCGCGATCGTCGGTGTCGCGCGATTCGACCCAGCGAGCCCAGGCCCGATGAATGGCCGGAGTGTCTCGGGACGGCTTCTCGTCGGGTTCGGTCATGTGTGTGAGCAGGATCTAGGCGCGGGGGTGAGTCGATGTGTACACCGACCGTAGACGCTCCTTGCTCACGTGTGTGTATCGCTGTGTGGTGGCCACGTCGCTGTGACCCAACAATTCCTGGACGATGCGAAGATCGGCGCCGCCGTCGAGCAGATGGGTGGCGAACGTGTGACGCAGAGCGTGGGGATGCGTCGGCGACGGGCTCCGCTCGTCGACGATCCGGCGCACGTCACGGGCACCCATGCGTCCTCCGCGACCGTTCAAGAAGAGGGCCGAGCCCGATTCCTCGGCCGTCACCTCGGCACGGCTCTTCAACCAGGTGCGAAGGGCCTCGACCGACGCAGCGGTCATCGGAACACGGCGTTCCTTGCTTCCCTTGCCCCATACGGTGACGACGCCGCGACGCAGATCGACTCCGTCGAGGTCGAGGCCGCACAACTCTCCGACGCGCAGGCCACTTCCGTACAGCAATTCGAGGACGGCGTCGTCTCGTCTCCGACGCCACAGTGGCGTCTCGGGGGCCACGTCGTCGGGTTCGAGCATGTCGTGAAGTTCTCGACCGTCGAGAACTCGGGGCAGTCGTCCTTCACCGGACGGAGCCTTCAAGCCGAGTGACGGATCGGTTTTCACGAGACCGCTTCGACGGGCCCACGCGAAGTAACGGCGCAACGCCGAAGCCTTGCGAGCGATCGATCGCTTGGCGTAACCCTCGGCACCCAAATGGGCGAGGTAGCGACGCAGATGCAGACGGTCGACCCGCGAAGGATCGGACTCCCCCGAGAATTCCTCGAAGTCGCGCACGTCGCGTCGATAGGCCTCGACGGTGTTGGTCGATGCGCGCGTGAGCGAGGCCGCGAATTCGTCGATACGCCAGCCCCGTGACATGGCGACACAGTACCGACATCACGTGGTGATGGTGACTCGCTCGAACCAACCGCTCGTGT
Source organism: Actinomycetota bacterium (assembly GCA_041174985.1). Lineage (GTDB taxonomy): Bacteria > Actinomycetota > Acidimicrobiia > Acidimicrobiales > Ilumatobacteraceae > Casp-actino8. The sequence continues at coordinate 3,273 of JBEDFW010000083.1, forward strand.
GGCGCAACCACCCCCATGACTCGAGTCGACCGAGGCTGAGAGCGACTTCGCCGAGCGTCATCGGAGCGCACGCGGCGACGATCCGGTCGAGATCGAGTGGATCATGGGCGAAAACGGAGAGCACCGCAGCGTCGGAGTCGCGTGGCACGACCCGAAGTTCGCGCATCATCGGATCGGCACCGATCGAAGCGAGACCGAGCACCGCGAGCACGTCGTCGGGTGATGTCGCGACCATGGCACCGTCGCGCAACAGACGATTGGTGCCCTCACTCGCCCGAGTGGTCGTCGCACCCGGCACCGCCATGACAGGCACACCGCGCTTCAATGCTTCGTCGACGGTGATCATCGATCCACCGCTCGCTCGTGACTCGACCACCACGACCACTCGCGCCAGAGCGGCGATGATGCGATTGCGCAAGGGAAAACGAAATCGATCCGGTGGAGTTCCCGGAGGTGCCTCGCTGATCACGACCCCGGCGTCGGCGACTGCGCGCCACAAACCTCCGTTCGCACGCGGATAGACGACGTCGAGCCCCGATGCCACCACTCCCACCGGTGCTCCGGACCGTCGAACGACCGCGGGGTCACCGCGCTCGTCGAGGGGGTCGACGGGTGACCGGACCGCCAACGCTCCGCGATGCGCTGCAGCGTCGATGCCGAGCGCGAGCCCCGACACCACGTCGACATCGGCGATGGCCAGTCGTCGACCGATTTCGCTCGCTGCCGCGCGTCCGTATTCGGTCGCGTGGCGCGTCCCGACCACGGCCACGCCCGGACGACGTAGTCGTTCGACGTCTCCACGCACGAAGAGGGCCGGGGGTGGATCGACGTCGCGTCGAAGATGTTCGGGATAATCCGGATCGTCCACGAGCAGGACGCGCGTGTCACCGAGTCGATCGCGTATCTCGTCGTCCGATCGTCGGTGCAGGTCCGAGGCGAGAGTCGCGGACCACGCCCGGCTGAATTCCGCGTAGCGACGCGGCACCCGACCGGACTCGACACGACGGAGAAGGTCGCCCGGCGACGCCTCGCGCATCATCGAGAGCAACCGACGTGGTCCGAGGCCCGGAAGTTCGAGAAGACGGACGACGGCCAGATGATCGCTCTCGTGTGCGAATCGATGCGGCGACGTCATGTCTCACCCACGACGATGGGAGGCGATGCGCGCTCGGAGCGCGAGGGCGGCGGCCACGTGATGGGCCGGAATCTCCTCGTGTTCGCCATCGCGATCGGCGAGGGTGCGCGCCACGCGACGGATGCGATGCAGGCCGCGTCCGGTGAGACGTCCGGTCTCGAGCTCGGTGCGCAGCAGACGAGTGCCGTCGGTCGAGACTGCGGCATGTCGGTCGAGATCGGGACCGGTGAGGCGGCCGTTCAGAACTCCTTGACGCTCGAGGGCGATCGCGCGCACCGTCATCACGCGCGCGTGCACAACAGCGGTGCATTCACCGTTCGGCGTACCGAGTAATTCGTCGGCGCCCGGACGGTGGGCGACGACCCGAACATCGAAACGATCGAGTAGTGGACCGGAGAACCGCCGTCGATACTTGGCGAGCGCCGCCTCGTCGCACTCGCACGAACCGGGAGGACCACCCCCGCACGGACACGGATTGGTCGCACCGACCAAGGTGAAACGCGCCGGCAACACCGCCGTCGAGTGGGCTCGACTCAGACGGACCACACCCTCTTCGAGTGGCTGACGCAGCGCATCGAGAGCCGATGGCGCGAATTCACCGAGTTCGTCGAGAAAGAGCACTCCCCCGTGCGCCAGGCTCACTTCTCCGGGCCGCAGGGCCGACGAACCGCCTCCCACCATGGCGACCAGGCTCATCGAGTGATGAGGCATGCGAATCGGGGGGACCGTGAGCAGACCCGAACGCGGCAACGGTTCACCCGCCGCCGAGCGAATCATCGTCGCTTCGAGCGAGGCATCGGCATCGAGGCGGGGCAACAGACCAGGCAGACGCTGAGCGAGCATCGTCTTACCGGAACCCGGTGGTCCGACCAGGAGAAGATGGTGTCCGCCCGCGGCCGCCAATTCGAGTCCGAGCCGAGCCGCGTTCTGGCCACGCACGTCGACGAGGTCCGGAACGGACACATCGGTGGTGTCGACGCGCGGATCGGGTGGATCCGGCCACGGGATCAGACCCGCGAGGTGTGCGACGAGTCCACGAAGATCGCACGCCACTCGCGTGTGACGTGGCTCGACGAGTCGACATTCTTCGTAATTGTCCGATGCCACCACGACGATGCGATCCCGCAGTGTCGCCGCCATCGGTGACACGCCGGCGACGGGTCGCAGACCTCCGTCGAGCGACAGCTCGGCCACGAACGCGTGATCGTCCACGGCACGCAGAATCGAATCATCGAGTTGCTCGTCGGCCGCGAGAATCGCCAAGGCGATGGCGACGTCGAGCCCGCTTCCGACCTTGCGTGACGTGCTGGGCGCCAGGTTGATGGTGATGCGCCGACTGGGCCAGGTGAAGCCGCTCGACATGACCGCGGCCCGAACCCGATCGCGCGCCTCCCGACACACGTCGTCGGGCCGACCGAGAATCGAGAATCCCGGTAGGCCGGTGGCGATGTGGCATTCGACGACGACCGGCGCCCCGTGGGTTCCGATCACACTGGCGGTTCTGATGCTGGCGATCATGTCCTCCATGTGGGACTCGACCGGGCCGCCGAGGTGATCGGGACCCGGTGAAGATCCCCGGTGAAGTTCCGGGGTGAAGTTCCGGTGTCGGACCCACGTGCGAAACTGAACGGGATGTGGCGCCGTCATCCGCGATCGAATCGCACGTCGATTCTCGGACTGTCTCTCGTGATCGCTTGCTCCATCGCGGTGTCGGCGTCCTGCTCCGACCCCGATCGGAGTGCGACTCGCTTCTGCAGTGAGTTGGCCACCGAACTCCCGTTGCTCGGCGGACCCTTCGTCGACGGCGACGACATCGACGATCTCGTCGGTCGCTACGAGAAACTCGATCGCATCACCCCGCTCGCCATCGAGAAGCCGTGGGGCGATCTCACCGCACTCGTCCGCATGGCATCCGAGGTCGACGTGGACGATCCGATGTCACGTCAACAGTTGGCCGACACGGCCTACAAGACCGAGCGTTCGGCCCGTGACGTGGCGATCTGGGTCGAGACGACGTGCGGTCTGACGATGCCCGATGTGGTGGGAGTGGAAGGGAGTGTGCCGGTGAGCGTGCCGCTCACGGTTCCGGCGTCTCCGCAAACCACGACGCCGTGAACGCGACCCGCTGGATCAGACGATCTCGCCGCGCTTCAAGATGACCTTGTCGACCAAGCCGTAGGCCTTGGCCTCCTCGGCCGTGAACCAGCGGTCACGCTCGGCATCGGCCTGGATCTTCTCGAGTGGCTGCCCGGAGTGCAGTGCCGTGAGTTCGGCCATCCGCCGCTTGGTGTAGGTGATCTGCTCGACCTGAATCGCGATGTCGGCGGCCTGTCCGCGCAGACCGGCCAACGGCTGGTGCATCATGATGCGGGCATTGGGCAACGTGTAGCGCTTGCCGGCCGCACCCGCCGTGAGAAGGAACTGACCCATCGAGGCTGCGAGTCCCATGCACACCGTCGCCACGTCGCAACTGACGAACTGCATGGTGTCGTAGATCGCCATTCCGGCCGTGACGGAGCCGCCGGGGCTGTTGATGTAGAGCCAGATGTCGGCGTCGGCGTCTTCGCCTTCGAGGTACAGCAACTGCGCGCAGATCTGATTGGCGATGTCGTCGTTGACGTCGGTGCCGAGCATGACCACGCGATTCTTGAGCAAGCGAGTGAAGATGTCGGCGCGTCCACCGCCGTCTCCGGCTTCGAGGGCGTGGACTCCGGGCTGGTGGTCGAACTGCGGTGCGTTCATGTCGCCGAGACTACCTCGCAGGGGGCAGAATGACCGGGTGACTCCTGGCCCTTCGTCGTCCGACTCGACCGGCGCTTTCTCGCCGAACACCGACGAATTGCTCGCCAACAATGTCGCCTACGTCGAACAATTCTCCGACCACGACTTGGCGCTGGCACCGAGGCGTCATCTGGCCGTCGTCGCCTGCATGGACAGCCGCATGGACATCTTCCAGATGCTCGGCCTCGATCACGGTGACGCCCACATCATTCGCAACGCCGGAGGTGTGGTGACCGACGACGTGGTGCGATCGTTGGTGCTGTCGCAGCGACTCCTCGGCACCCAGGAGATCGTTCTCATCCACCACACCGACTGCGGCCTGCAACGCGTCAACGAAGACGAGTTCAAGCGAGAGATCGAAGCCGAATGCGGCATCAAGCCGTGGTGGGCCGTCGAGTCGTTCCGTGATCCGTTCGAGGACGTTCGTCAGAGCATCGGCCGGTTGCACATGAGCCCCTTCATCGTGCACAAGGACCACGTGCGTGGATTCGTCTACGACGTGACCGATGGTCGACTGCACGAAGTGACTCGCTGAACGACTGCACTCATTCGCGTCGGAGAATTCCGGACGCAACGATCAGCACGTCGCCGCGCGTGGCCGTTCCGGCTTCGACCTCGGTCAGGAGTCCGGCGAGACCAGCGGTTCCGGTGGGACTGGCGTCGATGCCGGTCGACTGCGGCGCGACCTGCGCAGCTCGTCGCACGACGTCCTCGGGGGCGACGACGACTCGCCCGTGCGTGCGTTCGATCTCACGGAGGTCGACCACCCAGTCGTAGGTCTCGTCGTCGAGAATGCCGTCGGCCAGCGACACCGGTTCGCTCTCCCAGGGCCACATGTAGTGCGTCCAGTCGGCGGCGAGCGTCGCGACATTCGCGCGGCTCTCGTTCTGGCGGTTCCAGGCACGAGCCAACGGTGCACAACCTTCGGTCTGAACCGCCACGAGCGGAGCCGACACGCCGCCCTCGCCGAGACCCCGCGACAGCGATGCCGCGAATGCCCCACCACCCACTTGCACGTACACCGCATCGAGCGATGCGCGACCGCGGTCGATCAGCTGTTCGGCGATCTCCCATCCGATCGTGCGACCGCCGTCGAGACACAACGCGTTCTCGGGGCCTTGCACGCTGAAAGGAATCGCCCCGGCGGCCACGGCTTCTCGGAAGCGGAGCACGGTCGGATCACCCGGCGGATCGGATGCACGTCGTGGACAACGATGTGCGCGAGCTCCGAGACGATCGAGAGTGTCGACCACGATGCCGCCGGCCCACTCGGGAATGAAGACGTCGATCGGCCATTCGAGAGATGCGGCGAGAGTGGAGGCGGCAATGGCCGCGTTGCCGCACGACGAGATGGCGAGAGGTGGACGCGAATTCTTCGTCCAGGGGGCCCGACCGGTGGCTTCGAGGATCACGAGGTGCAGGAGAATCGAGAACAGGTGGCGAGCCTTGTGACTACCGGCCACGTTGTGCGTTTCGTCCTTCACCCACAGACGACCCCCGAATCCCACGGCATCGGCGAGTTCGGACGACGCTTCGAGTGGGGTCGTCCGGAAGCCGACGCCCGCGATCTCCGACACACGACGATCGGTGTCACGCACGAGACCGACGATTCGTTCGTCGTCGAGACCGAGCGACCTCGCGAACTCGCAGACGGCGAGTCGATCGAGATACCGAACGAACGGATTGGGATCGTCGAGAAAGACGTCACTGCGACGTTTCCCCGAAGTTCCAGCACTCGAGGTTCCAGTACTCGGGGACTCGATCACCAGGACGTGGTGTCGATCACCGGTCTCGTACGGGCAACGCCACGGCATCGCCGTGTCGATCGGTACGACGTGTCCGCACGATGCACACCGCAGGAACACGCGACTCAGCTCGCGGCGACCCGCGCGTTGAAGTCGACGATCATCTCGTCCCAGATCGGCAAGTACCGCTGCAGACCGGTCCAGAACCCGAGATCTCGACGGGCCTCGAAGAGTTCGAACGGGGTGCCCTGCTGCTCGACCCAGGTGTAGTAGCCGAGGTTGAAGATTCGGTTCCGGTCGCGGGTCGTGCAGTCGATCATGTTCTCGGTGGTGATGTGTCCGAGGTGACGTCCGAAGACTTCGGCCGCGTCGGCCGTCGTCATCTCACCAGCGAAACGAGCAGCGAGCGTGGTCTGTCGAGAACTCGGGTAGAGCGCTCCGCCGTCGGTGGCCACGGTGATGACGGCCTGATCGGGATCGAGGTCGAGCAACTTGGCGGTCTTGATGGCCGCCAGCGTGTTGGCGATCGCCGAGAATCCGAAATGTTCGAGAGCGTCGACAACGGCCGGGCTCACACCTTTCACGTCGACCAGGTATTTGCGACCGGCCGGAGTGTTGAAGAGAACGTCGAGTTCGTCGGTTGCGTGGTCGGAGATGGCGCACACCACGTCGGTGTTCATCACGTTGTGGATGAGCGGGATGTGCTTGTCGCCGATGCCCTGGATGTTGTGTTCACCGAAACCGTTCTCGAGCATCGTCGGGCACTCGAGGGCTTCGACGGCCACGATCCGGGTGCCGTAATCGTGCTTGAGACGGTCGCCGGCGGCGATCGTGCCAGCCGAACCGGTAGCCGACGTGAACGCGGCCAGTGTGATGTCTCGCCCGTCTTTCTTCATGGAATCACGCACGGTCTCGAACACGTGGCCGAGAGCACGACCGGTGACTCGGTAGTGTCCGAGGTGATTGCCGAACTCGCAGAACTGGTTGAAGACGAAATTGCCCGGGTCACGCGACAACTCGTTGCACGCGTCGTAGATCTCCTTGACGTTGCTCTCGGTGCCCACCGTCTTGATGACGTCCTCGGCGGGATTGGCGCACCAGCGGTCGAGCCAGTCGAAACGCTCCTGACTCATGCCGGCGGGCAGGATGGCGACTCCTCGGCAACCCATGATGCGGCTGATCGCCACACCGCCGCGGGCATAGTTGCCTGTCGAGGGCCAGATGGCGCGATGTCGGGTGGGGTCGAACTGACCGGTCACGACACGCGGGGCGAGACACGAGTAGGCGGCCAACACCTTGTGCGCCGTGATCATCGGGAAGCGGTCGCCGAACACGACGATGACCGGATTGTCGATGCCGGTGATGGCCTTGGGCAGCACCACGTGCTCGGGAACCGACACCCGACGGCCGGCCAGATCGTTGTACCAGTGGACGCGCCAGAGGTTGCGGGCGTCGGGTCCCTGATGATCGGCGTCACCGACGAGCGAGGCGTCGATCGTGGTGGGGTCGGCCAGCTGGGAGAACGTGGGCAGGACGATCCCCTGCTCACGGAATCGGGCGGCACTGTTGGCCAGCGCCTTCTCGTCGACGACGCGATCGGCCAGACCGAACTGGTTCTCGAGTGCGTCGGTGATGATGTGGTCGGTCGAGCGAGCCGTGTCCGGGGCGATAGTCACTTTTACATTCTGTCAAAGTTTCCGGCCCGACCCACCGATCCCGCCCCGAGCAGACCCGTAACATCGGTCATCAGGTGGCACCCGCCCACCGCGCGGGCGTGGCGAAACTGGCAGACGCGCAGGATTTAGGTTCCTGTCCCGAAAGGGGTGTGGGTTCAAGTCCCTCCGCCCGCACGACACCGCCCGACCATGAGCACATCCAGCCTCCGAGCCCCACACGTCGACGACCTCGCGGCCGTGACCGAACTCCTGAATCGAGCCAATGCCTCGATCGGGATTCCGATCGTGATGGATCCCGCCGAACTCGCCGAGGAATGGGATTCCTCGCTCACGACGATGATGCGCGATTGCCGAGTTCTCGAGGTGGACGGTCGCATCGTCGGAGCCACCTGGACACTCTTCCTCCCGTCCGACGAGGTCACGCAACGGTGCTACGTCGAGGGAGCAGTCGACCCGGACATGCTCGGTCGTGGCTTCGGACGCCAGCTCATGGATTGGGGTGTCGATCACGCACGCGAACTCTTCGCCACGCTCACGCACCGAAACCAGCCGTGGTCGATCCGAGTCCAGCGACGAGTCGACGACGACTCCCGCCGCCGTCTGATGGATCGCTACGGCTTCTCACCGATCCGCTACTTCGACGAACTGGAGCGCTCACTCGACGATCTTCCGCCCGTCACCACCGTCCCGGGCATCGACTTCGTCGATTGGCCGATCGACGACCCGACGCGCGACGAAGAGATCCGGTCGATGAAGAACGCGTCGTTCGCCGACCACTGGGGATCGTCCGCCACCTCGCCGGAGGGTTGGGCCGAACTCACCCGCGGATTCGGAAGTCGACTCGACCTGTCACGTCTGGCCATCGACACGACGTCCGATCGCGTCGTGGCGTTCCTGCTCACCAAGCGGTAACCCGCCGACGACACCGAGAACCGGAGGTCGCCCTCGATCGACAAACTGGGAACTCTCGCCGAGTTCCGCGGCCGGGGCATCGCGTCGGCGCTCCTCGTCGATGCCTTCCATCGTTACCGCACCGAGGGACTCACCCATGCCGTGATCGACGTCGACTCCGACAGTCCCACCGGCGCGCACCGGCTGTACCGCAGCCTCGGATTCGAGACCCACTTCTCCACCGTCACGAGTGAAATGGTGATCTCATGACATCCACGCCGTCACGACTCGGAGATCTGTCCACCCCGGCACTCGTCGTCGACGAGTCCGCGTTCGCATTCAACATCTCCACCATGTCGACGATGCGACCCGGATCGACGTTGCGTCCACACGTGAAGGCGCACAAGTGCACGTCGCTCGCCGCCCGACAAGTGGCGGCCGGGCACGACACGTTCACGTGTGCCACTCCTCGCGAAGTGGTGGGAATGATCGACGCCGGCGTCGGTCGCGACTTGTTGCTGGCCAACGAGACTCTCGACCCGACCCGGTTGAGAGCCATGAAGGCGGCCCAGGTGAGATCCGGGATCACGGTGATCGTGGCGGTCGATTCGCCGGAGACGATTCACGCGGCTTCGGCCGCCGGAATCACCGATGTGCTGGTCGACGTGAACGTCGGGCTCCCCCGATGCGGCTGCTCTCCCCGCGCGGCCAG
>JBEDFW010000084.1:0-5093 GCA_041174985.1 Actinomycetota bacterium
ACCGTGGCGTTCAGCACCGTGACGAGATCGCTGGGTGCGATCTCGATGTCGAGCCCGCGCCGACCTCCGGACACGAAGATCGTGTCGTGGTTCGCGCACGTCCCATCGACCACCGTCGGTAACAGTCGACGTTGGCCGAACGGGCTGATGCCTCCCACCACGTAGCCGGTCAATCGTTCGGCAGTCGTCGGGTCGAGCATGTCGGTCCGTTTGGCGCCGAGGGCGTGGGCGATCCCCTTCAACGACAGTTGTCCCGACACCGGGACCACGCCCACCGCGTGCGGTGAACGTCCCCCGTGCACGTTGACCAGCAAGGTCTTGAACACGCGCGTTTCGTCGACGCCCAAGGCTCGGGCGGCCGCCCGCCCATAACCGAGATCGGGATCGTCGGCCAGATCGGGAAAATGGTGTATCTCGAACGACACGTGTGCTCGTTCGAGCGCCAGCAGTGCTTGCGTCGCACCTTTCACGAGTGCGAAGGCTAGAGTTCCGTAACCCCTCGTGGCTTCTATGACGGCTCAGCACCCGGATTTCGACGACGAGCAGGCGTACATCGAGCACGCGTATGCGTGTCTCGAGCGCAGCCGCCAGGACGCGTGGAAGGTTCGCGAACTCACCGAAGCGGGTGTGGGCGGCACGTTCCAGAACCGCTTCGAGCGCAACGCCATCGACGAGCAGCTGATCCGGCGTCTCACCGACCTCGACCTGGGTGATGCTGCGCTCGTGTTCGGCCGTATCGATCGCCAGTCGGACGACGGCCCGGCGAACGGGGAGTCACCCGTCGAGAGTTTCCACATCGGGCGTCTGGCGGTCGCCGACGAGAATCGCGATCCGGTCGTGGTCGATTGGCGAGCACCGGTGGCCGAACCCTTCTATCGAGCCACCGGTCGTCAACCCATGGGCCTGGCCCGTCGTCGACACTTCGTGGTCGAGGGGTCGTCGTTGCTCGGTATCGAGGACGAACTCTTCGGCGAGGGTCACCTCGGAATCGGACACGACGAGGGCCTCGACGGGGGATCGCTCGTGCACTCCAGTGGTCTGCGCGGCTACAGCACGCTCATGGCCTCGATCGAGCGTGGTCGCACCGGACAGCTGGGTGACATCGTCGCCACCATCCAGTCCGAGCAGGACGAGATCATTCGCTCACCACAGGCCGGAGTGCTCGTGGTGCAAGGAGGCCCGGGCACCGGCAAGACCGTGGTCGCCCTGCACCGCGCGGCGTACCTGCTGTACACCAATCGATTCCCGCTCGAGGACCAAGGTGTGCTCGTCATCGGACCCAACCGAGTCTTCCTGCGTTACATCGAGCGCGTCCTGCCGTCACTCGGTGAAGCCGGAGTCGAACAAGTCGTGCTGGCCGATCTCGTCGACGACGTACGCGTCGGTAGCGACGTTCGCGAATCCGAACTCGCCCGACGAGTGAAAGGCGATGTGCGCATGGTCGACGTCATCGACCGCGCGGTCCTCGATCGTGAACGTCCGCTGCGTGACGATCTCGTCGTTCCGTTCCGTACCGGGTACGTGCGCCTCACCGCAGCCGAGTCCGAGCGAATCGTGAAGGCCGCTCGTCGTCGTTTCCGTCGCCACAACGCCGGTCGCAAGTGGGTCGAGGCCGAGGTCTGGACCGCGATGGCGTCCACGTGGCGCGACGCCGGCGTGGGGGCCAACGACGTTCGCGACGTTCTGCGCGGGACCGACGAGATGCGGATGGCGTTCGAGCGCATGTGGCCCTATCTCACGCCGGCCCAATTGCTGCACGATCTTCTCGGTTCTCGTGCCCTTCTGCGTTCGGCCGGTCGCAAGGTCCTCGACGACACCGAAGTCGACGCCTTGTATCGGGAGCGGTCGTCGGTGCTCGACGAGGTGCGATGGAGCGAGGCCGATGTGGCGCTGCTCGACGAGGCCTTCGTGGCGCTGGGCCCCAAACCGCGCAAGAGCGGCAAGATCGAAGAGGCCGACGAGATCCGCACCTACGGTCACATCGTCGTCGACGAGGTGCAGGATCTCACGCCGATGCAGTTGCGCATGGTGGCTCGTCGATCGTTGTCGGGATCGATGACGATCGTCGGTGACATCGCACAGGCCACTGGTGCGCACGCGCCATCGTCGTGGGACGACGTGTTGGCCCATCTTCCGCAACCACGGTCGGGCCGTGACGAGATCAACCGCGTGATCGGCCTGTCGGTCGGTTATCGAATTCCCGGACAGATCATGGAACTGGCCAATCGTGTGATGGCGGCGGCGACACCGGGCTTGCGTGCACCGTCGGCGGTTCGATTGGGACCGGCTCCTCCTTCGTTCGTGAGCGCGAACGCCGAGAACTTGCTCGCTCGGGTGGTCGACGCCACTCTCGACATGGTCGAAGCGGTGTCGCGCGGCAACGTGGCGGTCGTGACTCCCGACGACTTGGCCGATCGAGTGTCGGCAGCCCTCACCGCCCGTGGAGTCGAGCACGGTCGAGCGTCCCGCTCGGCGCTCGACAGCGGCATCACGGTCGTTCCGGTCGGTCTCGTCAAGGGTCTCGAACTCGACGGCGTGGTGGTGGTCGAACCCGGTCGGATCGTGGACGCCGAATCCCAGGGCATGCGCGCCCTCTACGTGGCGCTCACGCGATCGACTCAGCGGTTGACCATCGTGCACGCCGACTCGTTGCCCGAGCCGCTGCGAACCGAATGACGGTTCAGCCGGCCAGGTAGGCGTCGATCACCTGAGCGGCGAACTTGGCGGCTTTGTCGGCATCGGCCGGACGGTTGCGTTCGACGGCTTGGCGTGCCAGTGCGACCATCCGCGTGAGGGTGTCGCCGGCGTCGGGATCGTCGATGTTCACTTCACGTTCGACGGCGGCCCACAGAGCCTCGATCTCGGCGAGAAGACTGCGCTTGTCGACGTCACCGGGTGCCTGACCATCGGGCACCGGACCGATGAGGATCGAGAGTCCGGCGAGTGACGTGGCCAGACGGGGGAGCAGCTCCGCAGCCGTTCCCGACGGCAGGGTGGTCGTGGTGACGACGACGGTCGACGTGGCGATGGAATCGTCGTAGGTGGTGGCACCACAGGCGGGCAGAACGAAGGCGGCGGCCGCGAGGGCGAGCGAACGCCGTCGAATCACGCCGTCACCAGAATGCGCGCCGACGCGTAGGCATCGACCGCGATCTCACGTCCGTCGATGGCGACGCGCACCGATCCGTCGTGCGATGCCGACGAGACACGGCCGCGACGGCCGGGGAGGATCTGTGAGGTCTCGAGGAATTCGAGCAGACCGGGGGTGAACTCGAGTTCTTCGGGAATACGAGACACGGTGAACTCTGCACCTGCAGTGAGTGCACCGAGCGGACGGGCGTGCGGGTCGACGTACGACGAACCCGGGATCGGATTGCCGTGCGGACACGTGGTGGGCGCACCGAGCAGACGATCCATCGCACCTTCGACGGCTTCGCTCATCACGTGTTCCCATTTGCCGGCCTCGTGATGGGCTTCGGCCCACGACAGTCCGAGAACGTCGGTGAGGAAACGCTCGGCCAGTCGATGACGGCGCACGACGGTGGAGGCCAGACCGAGTCCCTCGGCGGTGAGTTGGATACGAGTCCCGACCGTCTCGACGAGTCCGGCGCGGGTCATCTTCTCGATCATCTGCGAAACCGACGCTCGACTGACGTCGAGGCGTTCGGCGATTCGCGCCTGAATCACGTCGAGATCGTCTTCGTGCAGTTCGAAGATGCACTCGCAGTACTCCTCGAAGGCCGGATGACGTTCCACGTCGCCGAGGCTAACCGAGGTCGGCGACGGTGGATCAGCCGTACCCTGGCCGAGTGACCTCCGACGAGTGGCTTCCGCCACCTCCGCCCGCGGGCCCACCGACGTGGGTCGACCCACCCCGACGCTCGCGTCGGCCGGTGGTCGTCGCGATCGTCACGACGGCGATCGTCGCTGCGGTGGTGGCCGTCATCGGATCGTTGGTGTTCGGCGGAGACGACGAGAAGGTTCCGTCGTCCGATGTCGCGGCGGCGTTCGAGCGCATCGACGGATCGCTCTCGTACGGTGTCGACGGGTACGTGGAACTCACCGACTGTCCGGTGGGCGATCCACGACGATTGGCCGAAGCGGTCGCCGACGTGGTCGAGATCGACGATCTCGTGATCGACGGAGAGGTGTACGTCGATGCGTACGAACGCAGTTCCGATTACCCGGCGATCACGCAGTGCTTCGTGTCGAGCGATCCCGACGACGGTGAAGGCCCGACGTCGATCGGTTTCTCGGTGTCGAGTGTGCCGCGCGGCTCGTACCGCGACTTTCTCGCCGAGGGTGCCTACGGTGCCGAGATCGACGTGTCGATCGACGTGCAGCGTCGACGCAACGGTGGTGGTGTGGTCGGAGACGTTTTCGGTTACTGCTATCGCGGCGAAGATCTGAGTGGTTGCGGGGCCGACGTGGTCGATCGGGCGAACGGTGTGGTGCTGTCGGTCTACTTGCAGGGGACGTCGCGCACGGCCGACGAAGTCGTACGGGCTCTCGACGAAGTGGTGGCCGCGATGGCCGAGAACCTGATCGAGTTCGCCGAGAGCAACCCGGTGCCGTCGACACTGAGCGGTGCCGACACCTGAGCGTCTACTCGAACACCACGCCTTGGGCGAGTGGTAGTTCGTCGGAGTAGTTGACCGTGGCCGTCGAGCGTCGCATGTAGGCCTTCCAGGAATCGCTGCCGCTCTCGCGACCGCCCCCGGTTTCCTTCTCGCCACCGAAGGCTCCGCCGATCTCGGCACCCGACGGCCCGATGTTCACGTTGGCGATCCCACAGTCGCTTCCCGACGGGCCGGTGAAACGTTCGGACTCGCGCAGGTCGGTGGTGAAGATCGACGAGGCCAGTCCCTGCGGCACGTCGTTCTGCAGGGCGATCGCCTGATCGAGATCGCGGTAACTCATCACGTAGAGGATCGGGGCGAAGGTCTCGGTGCGAACGATCTCGGTCTGGGACGCCATTCGCACGACGGCGGGTCGCACGTACGCGGCATCGGGCGTCGTGGTCGGCGGCGAACGCGTGCACGCCGACACGGCGCCACCGTCGGCGCGTGCGGCATCGAGAGCTCGGGCCATAC
>JBEDFW010000085.1:0-23032 GCA_041174985.1 Actinomycetota bacterium
GCATCATGACGGCCTACAACCGCATGAACGGTTCGTTCTGTGCCGAGCACGAGTGGTTGCTACGAGACGTCCTGCGCGGTGAATGGGGTTTCGAAGGTTTCGTCGTGACCGACTGGTTCGCCGGTTTCACGACCGAGGGCGGCGCTCGCGCCGGGCTCGATCTCGAGATGCCCGCACCCGCTCGTGCCTATGGCAAGGCGCTGGCCGAAGCCGTGAAGGAAGGCCGCGTCGACGAAGCCGAACTCGACCGCGCGGTGCACACCCTTCTGTCGGTCTTCGATCGTCTGGGTGCACTCGACGACGAAACGGTCGCACCCCGAGCGGTCGATCTTCCTGAACATCGTCGGCTCGCCCGGCGAGCGGCGGCGGCATCGATGGTGTTGTTGCGCAACGAGTCGGTCGATGGCCGCGCTCTTCTCCCTCTCGATCTCGATCGCATCACCTCTGTTGCTGTCATCGGACCGAACGCCGAGCGCGCCCGCATCATGGGCGGAGGCTCGGCCGAGGTCCTGCCGCATCACGAGACACCGATCATCGATGCACTACGTAGCCGATTCGGCGATCGGGTGACCATCCATCAGGCCACCGGTTGCTCGATCGACAAGAACGTGCCGATCATCGACGGTTCTCGACTCGTCGCACCGAGCGGTGCGTCCGGGTTCGACATCGACGTCGTCGATCGTGGTTCCAAGGAACGACTCGCCACGCTCCACCGACCCGATGGACGAGTGGTGGTGATCGCTCGTCAGGACCCCGGAGTTCCGATCTCCGGATTCACCTTCGCCGCTCGTTCGACGCTGCGCGTCGACGGTACGGGGCCCTACACCGTGTCGCTCGTCGAAGCCGGGCCGTGTCGACTCTTCGTCGACGGGCGACTGGTGATCGACGGTTTCGACGTTCCGCCGCCCGGCGAACGTTTCTTCGGACTGTTCCGCCGTGAGTTGACCGCGATCGTCGACCTCGTCGCCGATCGTCCTCACGAGATCGTCCTCGAATGCGACGCGACCGATCGACAATGGGCCCACGGTGCCGAGATCGGATTGCGACGTGTCGAGACCAGCGATCCGGTGGTCGAAGCACGCAACGTGGCGGCGCGATGCGATGTGGCCGTCGTGGTGGTCGGCACCAACAACGACTGGGAGAGCGAGGGGCACGATCGATCGAGCCTCGAACTACCCGGTCGACAGGTCGAACTCGTTCGCGCCGTTGCCGCCGTCAATCCGAACACCGTCGTCCTGGTGAACACCGGGGCTCCCGTCGACATGTCGTGGGTCGACGCCGTACCAGCAGTCGTGCAGATCTGGTTCGGTGGACAAGAGATGAGCGGTGCAGTGGCCGATGTCCTGTCCGGTGACGCCGAACCGGGCGGACGACTGCCGACCACGATTCCCACCTGCATCGAACACACTCCGGCCTTCGGCAACTTCCCCGGCGAACACGGCCAGGTGCGTTACGGAGAGGGACTCTTCATCGGTCATCGTTGGTACGACGCCCGACGGCTGCCGGTTCGTTTTCCTTTCGGACACGGACTTTCGTACACCACCTTCACGATCGGTGACGTCACGTTGTCGTCCGAACGAATCGCTCCGGGTGACTCGGTCACCGTCGCCGCTCGTGTCACCAACACGGGTTCCCGACGCGGCTCGCACGTCGTACAGATCTACGTGGCACCGACCGCGCCGACCGTTTCGCGACCGGTCCAGGAACTGAAAGGTTTCACCAAGGTCGAACTGGATCCCGGCGAGAGTCGAACCGTGTCCGTCGTACTCGGGCCTCGATCCTTCGCTCACTGGAACCCCGGTGGTCGCTACGAGACGTCGCTACGACCGATGCCAACCGGCGAACGATCGCAGATTTCGACGTCGGCGTCCGGTTTCTGGGAAGTCGCCGCCGGTGATCACGAAATTCGCGTCGCGTCCTCCGCGAACGTCGTCGACGCTACGGTCGTGCTCACGGTCACCGAATCGGGGAGACTGAGCGACTGATGTTCCTCCGACGGCTCGACGACTACCAGAGTTGGCAAGTCATTCATCGCGGGACGTCGATCCTGATCGACCCGTGGCTGACATCCGACGCGATCCAGGGCGTCTTCAATCGGACTCATGGCGACGGTTTCGTGTCCTGGGACGATCTACGACGCGAGGCGGGAACGGTCTCCGCCGTGATCCTGTGCACGGGGGTCGACGACCACACGCGCCCTGAGTCGCTCGCTCACTTCACCGACGTTCCGATCTGGGGACCGGTTGCAGCGGCCAAGACGGCGCGTTCGGCCGGCTGTCGTTCGACCCACGTCACCAAGGTGGGAACGTCCTTCTCGATCGACGCACCAGAGGGCGGTTCGATCCGTGTGACACCGACGAAAACCGGGCTACCGCTCGGAGTCATCGCGAACGGCTACGTGATCGAGGGGGTCGACGCCGATGGCGAGGTCGTCGGCCGAGTCTGGATCGAACCTCACCAACCGACCCTCCGTACGGCTCGTGCGATCGCACCGGTCGACGTGGCCATACTTCCCACCACGTCGGTCCTCGCCGTGGTGTTACCGGTGACGTCGGGTCTGCAGCGCAGCGCTCGCGCGGCGTCGGCTTGTTCGGCTCGCGCCATCGTCGCCACGGCAACCGATCCGCGACGCGACATGTCACGTTGGCAGCGTTCGATCTATTTCACGAGTCAGGGTTCTCGCCGTCTCCGTCGACGTCTGGTCGGTACTCGCCGTCTTGTCGAACTCCGGCCGCGCGACTGGCTCGACGTCACTTCAGGTCGCTGATCTCAGCCGTCGATCCGCAACGTCCAGGCCGGTGTCAGATCGGGCCGAGTCGGAAGCGTGAGCCGATCGCCCCGACGCACGACACGATCTCCGTCGATGAGCCAGGACACGTCACCTGCCGGCAGACCGTCGATCACCATGGTCGCACCGCTGGGTCGACCGCACACCATGGCGTAGGTCGCGCCGTCGGCACCACGCGTGAGTCGAACCGGTAGACCCTCATCGGTCTCGAGACGCGAGGTGGAGTGGGGACGGCTTCCGAAAATGGCCGCGCCGTTGACCTTGAGCCATTCACCCATCGCGAACAATCTGATCTGTTGATCCCAGGGGATGTATCCACCCGGCATGGCTCCGAAATTGAGGAGGAGATTTCCGCCGTCGGCCACGATGTCGACGAACATCGTGATCATTTCGTCGACCGGCATGTACGTCGATGCATCCTCGAACTGGCAATAGCCGAAGCTCGTGCCGATACCGCGACACACCTCGAATTTCTTGGCGGCATCGAGTGGCCGTGTCGTGTACTCCGGAGTTCCGAAGTCGGCGTGACTGCGACCCTGGATGACTCCGAGCATGTCGAATCGGTCGTTCACCACCCCGTCGGGATTGCCGTTGTAGAAGTCGGCCATGAGTTGCGCCGCACCATCGCCGAACTTGGGGTAGCCGATGTCGTTCCAGAGAACGTCGGGCCGATACCGCGTGATCAGCTCACGCCAATGCGTGTCGGCGTATTCGTGATACACGTCGTCCTGGGGAATGGCCGCGAACAAGCTGGCCCATCCCTTGATGCCGAGACCCTGGAACGTCCAGTCGATACCACCCGAGTAGTACACACCGAATCGCATACCGGCTCGACGCGCCGCGGCTGCGCACTCTCCCACCAGATCGCGCTCCGACTGCCACCGCGCTCCGTGAGTCGGATTGGGCGTGTCGGAGGGCCACATGAGTACGCCGTCGTGGTGCTTGGTGACGAAGACGCAGTACTTCGCACCCGAACGGCGGAAAGCATCCTCCCAATGGGTGGGGTCCCAGGCCTTGGCGCGCGACAGGAAGGTGTCGACGAAGGTGCCGTAATCGGGTGAGCCGAGAACATCACGGTGATACGCCTCGGCCGGCGAACCCGGCAGCGAGATGGAATTCCAGTACCACTCGGCGTACGGCGTGTGGCTGAACGCGATTTCTTCGCCTTCTTCACGGGCGAGTGTGAACGGATCACGACCGACCGGTGCGAACGACGGCACCGATCCGACGGTCCAGTGCGCGAACACTCCGAACTTCGCATCGTCGAACCACTTCGGCACGGCATGAGTGCGCAACGATTCGTACGTCGGTTCGAACATCGACGATCCCCCCGTTCTGGTGTCGTCCCCCGACGACCTCTTCAGACTAACGAGGAGATCAACTGTCCTGGGCGTTCAGTCGTTCTTCGGTGCGACGAACCAGGAGTTCGCGCTCGTGCGGAGTGAGCGGCTTGGCCGTCACCACTTTCAGCTCGAGCTGATCGACACCTTCCATCGGTGTCGCCGCCGCCACGTCCTGCACGAGGACCATGTCGGTGAGGTGAGGTCCTCCGGCCAACTCTCTGATCGTCTCGGCGGCCCGTGATTCGACATCGGCACGATCGGAATCGGCTGGAAGATTGATCGAGAGCCGATTCTCGATGGGTTCCTGGCTGAGGTTTCGTACCGTCAACAGGCCGCTGTGCGGCATGTGAACGGTGCTGAAGCCGTCGCGAATTCGGGTCGAGACCAATCCGATGTGTTCGACGGTTCCGCGAACTCCATTGGTGAAACCGGTCGATACCTCGACTTCGTCGCCGATTCCGTAACGATCCTCGAAAAGAACCGACAGTCCGGTGAGATAGTCGTTGACCTTGTGCTGACCACCAATGGCCAGTCCGGCGCCGATGAATCCGGCGCTCGACAAGAAGAAGGCGGCGTCGAGTTCGAGCACGTGGAACACGGCGATGAGCACGCCGATCCAGAGCACGACGGCGAAGAGATGATGGATCATCCGAGCGGCGGCGTCGGCTCGCTGTTGACGGCGACTCTCTCCGATCTCGGCCGATTCGTATTCGCCGTAGCGCGCACGAGTGCGCCACCATCGCGACGGGTGAGCGATGCTCCGCTGCGACACCCGCCGTACCACCCGTCGCACGGTCAGATGCGTGATGCGGGTGAGGATGGCCGCCCCGACCACGATCACGAGCACGAGAAGGGGTCGTGACATCACCTCACTGGCGGACGTTTCGTCGGGGGTGGGTGTGAGAGTGGCGACGAGAGTCGAGAACATTGCCCCGTCAGTGTGCCGTAATTCCGAGCCAATGGGGCAGATCCCGCAGATGCGACAACTCGGCGAAGCGTGGTCCGGTGGGTAGGACTTCGGCTTTCTCGAGTTCCCAGAGGTGGGGGTACGGGACGTGAACGGCGTGTCCACCGGCGTCGAGAACCGGGAGTACGTCACTCTTCACCGAGTTCCCGACCATGCAGAAGCGCTCGGCCGGCACGTCGAGTTCGCTCAGGATCCGCTCGTAGGTCGGAACGTCCTTTTCGAGAACGATCTCCACGTGGGCGAACAGGTGTTGCAACCCGCTCGTCGTGACCTTGCGTGTCTGATGAATGAGGTCGCCCTTCGTGATCATGACCACGCGATAGTGCGCACCGACGGCGTCGAGAACCGTGGAGACGTCGGGGAGAAGTCGAACAGGCGCGAGCATGAGGTCGCGCGTGATGTCGACGATCTCGGCGAAGACGCTCGTCGGCACGCGCTCCTGGCCGATGGTGAGCGCGGCCTCGACCATCGAGAGGCCGAAAGCCTTCACGCCGTAGCCGTAGATCGGAAGATTGGCGCGCTCCATGGCCGTGAGAGCGTCCCGCACGTTCGTTCCGGTGGCGGCGTACGGTTCGAGCAGGTCGTAGAACCGATGCTCGGCCGCATTGAATCCGTCTTCACTGTGCCAGAGAGTGTCGTCGGCATCGAACGCGATCACGTCGAAAGGGAGCACGGCGAACACGGTAGCGTCACTCACGTGGGGGCACGAATGAAGTCGTCGTCGATCGTGCTGCTTGTCCTCACCCTCGCGTCGGGATGTTCGTCGAACGACGAATCAGCGGTCGCGCCGGACACTCGGGACACCGATGCGCCGGCAACCACGATCGCTCCCACCTCGTCCGTCGGATCGACGTCGACATCCACGAGTACGTCGTCGACCTCGACGAGTACGACCACCACCACCTTGGTGTGGCAGAAGTACCCAACGGCCGCCGTCGCTCCTCTCTCGATGACCGGTGAACCAGTCGTCCGAGTCGCGCGAGTCGAGACCACCGATCGCGTCGTCTTCCTGACGATCGACGACGGCATGTACCGCGATCCCCGCGTCCCGGAGTTCCTGGCCGAGCACTCGATGCCGGCATCGCTCTTCCTCGTTCGCGGTCCGATGAACGAAGATCCCGAATACTTCCGACGGTTCATCGCATCGGGAAGCACGATCAACTCGCACACGCTCAATCACCCCGATCTCTCGGGAATGTCGTACGACCGACAGCGTGCCGAGATCTGCAACATGGTCGATCTCATCCGTGCGACGTACGGATTCTCCGGAGTTCTCTTCCGACCGCCGTACGGCTCGTGGGACGGCAACACGCGTCGCGCCGCGGCGTCATGCGGACTCGCAGCGATCGTGACCTGGAATTCCGAATTGTGGGAGGGCAACGTCGACCTCGCGCATCGGCCGACCCTTCAGCCTGGGGACATCTTTCTGACCCATTTCCGCGCCGATTTGTACGACAACTTGGTGGCGTTCGCTGCCCGTGTGGAAGCCGAGGGGTTCACCGTGGCCTCGCTCGACCGTTATCTGGTCGCTCCGCCTAGCGGTGAATAGCGTTCAAATAGTTGTAGACGGTGATGCGCGAGACGCCCATGGCGTCGGCGACGTCTTCCACGGCCCGGCGCAGAGTGAAAGCACCGCGTTCGTCGAGGAGACGAATGGCCAGCTGCTTCTGTTCACGGTTCATGTCGAGAACTCCGCAACCGACTTCTCTCTCGACGGTTTCGATCAGTCGGTCGAGTGCTCCGTGCAGAGCAGGTAGCCGAACGGCCGCGACCACGCGTCCGTCGAATCGCAGCGGAACGTCGGCGGGTTCACAGTCCTCGGGCTTCACCAATTCGCAGCCGAGGAGATCGAGCAGTGGCGTGATCATCTCGATCGCCGGATGAACCGGCGCGTCGGGATCGCCCGTCATGAATCGACCCGTTCGACGTGCAGAGTCACGTGGGTGGCGCCGTTGGCGTAGGCCGCCGCGACGAGAGCGGAAAGGGCGGCGGCGGCGGTGTCGTCGGGGGCCTGGAACGAGGAGGCGAAAGGACCGAACTCGACCTCGGGTCCAAGGGAGGTGACGGCGTCGACGGCGGCGAGAACGTGCCGCCCGGGCTGCCCCTCCACGAACGGCTCCACCGTGAACTCCACCCTCAGCACACAATCATCGTAATTCGCCCACTCTGTAGCGTTCCCTACCGCCAGGGTGAACCTGCGCTACAGAGTGGGCGAATTTCACCAGTTTGGGAGGAGGGGGAGGAGGAGGGCGAGGGAGTCCGGAAGGAACGCAACCCGACGGGTCTCGCCGGTGCAGATCTCGCCGGTGCGGGTCTCGCCGGTGCGGATCTCGTTCGCCTCGGCGCCCCCCGGATCCCGCCCGGATCGCCGAAGGTCCTCGAACTCGGCGCGGCTCATCCACCAGGCCTCACTCACCTCGCCGTCCCGGAAGACGAACGGCCCCGACGTCACCACGGCGTAACACCGACCCATGAGTGACACGACCTCGTCGTCGTACGACTGCGCTCTCCCACCATCGAGTGCCACCGGCTCGACCCCTACGACACCGATCTCCTCGGCCAGTTCTCGTCGCACTGCCTCGTCGTAGGTTTCGCCGCTCGTCACCACACCACCCACGGCGATGTCGAGCCATCCGGGCCACACGTCCTTGGTCGACGCCCGACGATGAACGAGCAGCCGACCGTGTCCATCGAGCACCGCCACGAACACCGCCCGATGGCGAAGCCGATCCCTTCTCATCTCGGCTCGCGTCACGGCGCGAACGATCCGATCCTGCGTGTCGACGACATCGACCGATTCCACGGACTCACTCTCGCACTCGTTCCCGAGGGACGGAAATCGTCCCACCCGCCGTTGTCTAGGGTGAGGTCATGTCCGAACCCGAGGTTCTCTCCCGTCTCGCCGAGGAGGCTCTCGACCATTCGAGTGGCGCCGTGGCTCTGCGTCGCACGCTCCACGAATGGCCCGAGATCGGCAATCATCTCCCGATCACTCGTGATCGCATTCTCGAATCACTCGAGGGTCTTCCGCTCGGTATCACCTTGCACGAGACGACTTCCGGAATCGCGGCCACTCTCGAAGGAGCACACCCCGGCCCGACGATGTTGCTCCGCGGTGACATGGACGCCCTCCCGATGCCCGAGGACACTGGTCTCGACTTCTCCTCACGGGTCGACGGTGCGATGCACGCCTGTGGTCACGACACGCACGTCGCGATGTTGGTCGGTGCGGCCAAACTTCTCGCTCAGCACCGCTCCGACATTCACGGACGGGTGCTCTTCATGTTCCAACCCGGTGAAGAAGGACACCACGGCGCGCAACACATGATCGACGAAGGGCTCTTCGACGTCGGTCCTCTCTCGTCAGGCCTCGATTCTCCGATCACCGGTGCCTTCGCCATTCACACCACGTCGTCACTGCCGACGGGTTTCGTGAGCTCGAAGGGCGGTCCGCTCATGGCCTCGAGCGACTCGTTCTCGATTCGCGTGGTCGGTCGGGGCGGACACGGAAGCGAGCCCTATCGAACTCTCGATCCGGTACCGGCTGCTTGCGAGATCGTGCAGGCACTACAGGCCATGGTCACCCGTCGCATCAGTGTCTTCAATCCCACCGTCGTCACCGTGACTCGACTCAACGCCGGGACCGCGTTCAACGTCATCCCCGAAGTGGCCGAGATCGGCGGCACGATTCGGGCGATCAGCGAATCGACGCGCAAGACGGTGCACGACGGCATCAAACGGGTGGCCGAAGGCATCGCCAAAGCACACGACCTCGAAGTCGAGATCGATCTCCACATCGGCTACGACGTCACGGTGAACGATCAGAACTACGCCAACATCGCGGCTGGTCTCGTGCGTCACGTCGTCGGCGAGGATCGATTCATCGAACTGCCCACACCCGTGATGGGAGCCGAGGATTTCGGCGTCGTGCTCGAACGCATCCCCGGGGCGATGGTCTTCCTGGGTGCCACTCCGGCCGATCGCAATCCGGCCACCGCCGCACCGAACCACTCGAATCGCGTCTTCTACGACGAGGACGCCATGTCGACCGGAATCGCGCTCTACAGCGCGGCCGCGTTACGACATCTGCAGCCGGCCTGAGCCGAGCAGTCGGTCACTGCGGTCCGGCGGGATATCGCAGGTCACCCAGCACCATCTCCATGGCCGGCTCGATGTTCGGCCCGCGCCGAAGGTGATGCCCGCCGTCGATGCTGATGCACGTTCCGGTGATCCACGAACTCTCGGGACCGAGCAGGAACCGGACGAGCTGGCCGATGTCCTCGGTCGTGCCGACCCGGGCCAAGGGCATCTGCTCCATGTAGTCCGACACGATCGACTCGAGGCCCATCAGACCTTCGGTGGCGTCGGTGGGTACGAGACCCGGGCGCACGGCGTTGGCTCGAATGTTTCGGCAACCCAATTCGTCGGCCGTCTGACGGATCAGCATCTCGAGCCCAGCCTTGGAGACGTCGTACGGGGTCATGAAACGGTGAGTGGCCACTCCGGCGATCGACGAGATGGCCACGATCGAACCGCCGCCATTGGCCGACAAGGTGGGCACCGTGTGTTTGATCGTGAGGAAGGCTCCGGTGAGATTGGTGCGCAACACACCTTCCCAATCGGCGAGCGACGTGAGGTGGATCGGACCACCGGTTCCGAATCCGGCGTTGGCCACGACCATCGTCAACTTGCCGGCCGAAGCCGCCGCCGAGCACGCCGCAGCAACGCTCTCTTCGTCGGTGACATCACACGCTTGCACGATGACCTGTGCACCACCCGAGGCGACCGAACGCAGTTCGTCGGCTGCCGTCTTCAATCGTTCGACGTTTCGGGCAGCGAGCATCACACTCGCCCCGTCACGGACGAGCTCGCGCGCGCAACCGAGACCGATCCCGGAGCCACCTCCGGTCACGAATGCGAGCTGGCCGGCAAGAGGATTCTGAGGTCTGGACATGAGTCGATCCTGCCACAGACACCGATCGTCACACGATGGCGAGCGCGTTCGGCGGACTGGCCACACCACGCGGCAGGTTCAGTGGTGCCGACACGAAGAAGGATTCGTAGCGTCCGGTCTCCGCACAGTGATCGGCCAGGGCATCGAGGTTCCACATTTCGCCGAGTGGGATTCCGAGCATCGGCAACAAAAGGGTGTGCGTGAAGATCTCGTGCAGTCGCGTGCGATCGGCCCGCACTTCGGCTTCGTGTTCCGGAGTGCTCGCCGCACCCGGTGGCCACACCTCGACCGCTGGGTTGTCGCAACCCACTGCGGCAACGTGCAGATTCCAGAGCGTTCGCGCCATTTCCTCCCCGGGCCGCAACCCAGGTGTTCGCAACGCGTCGATTCCGGCGATGCGACGTCGCGTCTCGGCGTCCTGGCGTTCGTACCACGAGATCCAGCCGAACCGGAGCAGAAGAACGTCTCCCTCTTCCAGACGTGTTCCTTGCGCATCGAGACATTCGAGGATCTCGTGGGCATCGACCGGATCGGCGTCGTCGCAACGAATCGGACGACCGATGCTCGCGCGCCAACGACCGAGATCGGCCAGGACCGCTCGACCCGCGATTCCGCGTGACGCCCAATGATCGATTCCATGATCGTGATCGTCGACTCCACCGAAGTGACCGGTTCCCGGCACGTCGTCCGCCGTCGCGGCAGCGTGATTGCGAATGTGTCGGAAGCCATCCCACTGACTGCTCGACTGCGTGTTCCAACCGTGCAGAACGTCGTCGTGACTCGTGCTCGACTCACCGCCCGTCACCTCGTGGCGAAAGGGCTGGCGTCCGAACAGCGGCGGGTCGGGCAGCCCCATGCTCCAGTTGAGTGCGAACACCTTTCCTTCCCGAACGAGTCGTGCCGCTCGGGCGATGCGGTCGGGAGTCAGCAGATTCAGACATCCGAACAACGGTCCGTCACCGTCGGGCCACACGTCCCAACTCACCGGGAGTCCGGAACGCTCGGGTAACTCGTCGTACTCGGGAAGTGCAGAGCGATCGGTCATGGCGCCGACCGTACCGCGATCGAGAACCCGACATTCGAGGGATCGACCCGGCATCATGGTCGGGTGGATTCACCGCACCCCGACCGTGGCCCGCTGTCGGGTCTTCGCGTCCTCGACCTGACGCGGGTTCTCGCCGGTCCGCACTGCGGACGAATGCTGGTCGATCTGGGTGCCGAGGTGGTGAAGATCGAACCTCCCGAAGGAGACCTCACTCGTTTCTCGAGTCCTCGGGTGGGATCGCTGGCCACGTATTTCATCCAGCAGAACGCCGGCAAGAAATGCATGAGCATCGATCTGTCGACTCCCGCTGGTGCCGATCTTCTTCGACGTCTCGCCGACGCAAGCGACATCCTCGTCGAGAACTACCGCGCCGGGGTCATGGATCGCCTCGGTCTCGGGGCCGACGTCCTGCGTGCTCGCAACCCTCGATTGATCTACGCCTCGATCTCGGGATACGGCGCGGATGGTCCGTGGGTGAAACGGCGCGCCTACGCAACGGTGATCGGTGCCGAGAGCGGACTCACGCACATGCAAGGTGTGTCGAGCGGACGATTCGTCAACGATCCGTGGTCGCACGCCGACACGTACACCGCGCTCGAAACGACCGTCGCGATCCTCGCCGCACTCCATCGGCGCAATGCCACCGGACGTGGTGACCGCATCGACGTCTCGATGGCCGAGACCATGCTCTACGTCGACGAGCACGTCCACGACGAACTCTTCGATGGACCGATCGACCCGCAATGGATTCGCTCGTTCCGACCCGGCGACTACCCGATTCTTCGCGTCGCCGACGGCACCGTCGTCGTGATCAGCGGACATCCGGCTGAACGTGGAACGTTCGAGATCATGGTGCAAGCCATGGATCGACCGCACCTTCTCGACGATCCTCGCTTCGTCGACGTCGCCACTCGCCTCACCCACTTCGATGCGCTGCGTGACGAGATGTCCGACTGGGCGGCGAGCGTCCCCGACGCCGAACACTTCGAGGCGATCTGCGACCGACTCGGCTTGGCGGTCGGAGTGGTTCGCACGGTTCGCGAATTGGCCGACACCGATTGGGCCGCCGCCCGTCACGCGATCACCCACGTGCCCGATCGCATCGGCGGCTACGTTCGAGTCCCGAACTCGCCGTGGCACTTCGCCGAGGCGTCGTTACCCGAGCCCGGTGAACCTCGATATCGAGGCGAGGACAATCGCAACGTGCTCCGAGAGGTGCTCGGCCTGACCGACACCGAGATCGATCGTCTCGAGCTCGACGGTGTTCTGTCGAGTCGCTTGCCCCGAAGTACGTGAATCAGTTCGACATCAGGCGTCGAGCCCGGTCGGGCGATCGAGAACCGTCGTCCCCATGAACTTCACGAAGGGCGGCATCGTGCGAGCCAGCACCGGTCCCGTGGCGAGCACGAAGACGAGCGTCCCCACACCGATCTGCCCGCCCAAGGCCACACCGCCGGCGAAGACGAGCGCCTCGATTCCCCATCGCGACACCTGAACCGACACGCCTCGATCCGAGAGAGCGAGCATCAGCAGTTCGATGGGCCCCGTTCCGAGCATCGTCGACACCCCGACCGAGATCGACAGGTAGATGAGTGCGAGTCCGACGATCAACATCGGAACACGCCACGCCAACGCTTGCGGTTCGGGCACCAATGACAACGAGACGTTCACGGCGAAACCCACCAGCACGGTTCCACCGATGGTTCCCCACTGTGGGGGGCGACCGAGAACCCACGCGAGAACGGTGAACACCGCACCGGAGATCCAACCCATCGTGCCGACGCCGATGTCGAGACGTTCGGCGCCCCCGGTGCTCAGAACATCGGCGGGCGCGACACCGAGTTCGGCCGACACCATGAGCGCGATACCGAAACCGACGACGAGAACCGACGCCACCAGTGCTACGAGTCGGAAACCCACCGAGCGCATCGGAGGGGCGTCCTCGTGAACGGTCACCGACTCACCATAGAGGGTATGGACGGTGCGCCCGGCTTCTGCCGAGCACGCGGATCAGATCTTCTTGGGCGGTCGCGGGAAGAACGGGCTCGTTCGCGCGATGTATTCGTCATAACCCTCGCGACGCTTGCGCAACGACCGTTCCAGAAGAGTCACGCCCGACACCCGTCGCAGGAAATACGACATCACGGCGGCTCCGATGAGTCCCCATGCACCACCACCGGTCTCGGCCGCGATCAGAGCGAGACCCCACCACACGCACGCATCACCGAAGTAATTCGGGTGGCGGGTGTAACGCCACAGACCCGAGTCCATCACGCGTCCGGCCGAGGACGGATCGGCCTTGAAACGCGTCAACTGAGCATCACCCACGACTTCGAAGAACAAGCCGATCGCGTAGATCGCCACGCCCACGTAGGCGAGCACACCCAACGACGGGGAGTCATCGGCCTGACCCAATTGCACACCGAGGCTCACGATCCACATGAGAGTTCCCTGCAACCCGAACACGGTCACCAGGCTGATGATCGGGAATCTCGGTCCCCATCGTTTGCGCATGGCGCGATAGCGGAAGTCTTCTCCGTGACCGGAGTTGCGCCAGAACAGATAACCACCCAGACGTAATCCCCACACCGAGGTCAGGATCGTCAGCAGCCATTGACGCGCATCGTCACCGTCTCCGACGATGCGCGACACCCACGCCACGACGACGAATCCCAGTCCCCACACGATGTCGATGATCGACGCGTTCTTCAGGAGAAGACTCACGACCCAGGTCGCGACCATAACGATCAGAATCGCAACGGCCGACCACAGCATCACCTCACCCACGGCTTCCCCTTTCGGTCAGTGCTCGATCGACTTCGGCATCCATACGCAACCACTCGTCATCCAACCACTGCACGAAGCCTTCCATGTCATCGGAGGTCGACGGGGGAACCTGAGATCGGGGAATCCGCTTCAACGACAGATGAATCGGCTGGACCGGGCGAGAGAGTCCGCGCAGGATCCCACCGAAGGTGTCGAGACCTTCGAAGCCCACGTGCCAAGCGAGCACGACGTCGGCCGTCGGGTGTCCGCGCAAGAGAGCAGCTGCACCCGCGGTGCGCGGGGGCAACAGGTGGCGAAGACCGGAGAGTCGTTCGGCACGCCGGGGGAACGACGCGGCGATTCGTTCGAGTGATCGGGTTCGCTTGTCAGGATTGGCACGTGTTCCCTCGGGGAAGATCACACCGACCCCACGATCACCGAGTGGAGCCACCAGATCTTCGAGGGCCTTCAGTTCGGGGGCGGAGTCGGCTGCTTCTCGATCGAGGAAATGGTTCGGCAGACGATTGCCGACGATGTCGAGACACGGAACCATGAGCAGTTCCTTCTTCAACACGTAACGGGGATCGAGTCCGGCGAGTGACGTCGTGACGTAGGCCGACACCAGCGAATCGGCGAGGCTGGCGTGACGTGTGAACAGCATGACCGGCCCGGGACGCAATGCTTCGACGTTCTCGACCTCGAGCGCGAGTCCGGTCGACCATCGCAGGGCGGTCATGAGACGGGCCGCCCACCACCGTTGAAGTGCGTAGTGAACCCGCTCGTTGCGTCGTTGCCCGGAGAGCCAGAAGATCGCCGACGCCACGACTCCACAGATCTCGAGCCACGACCACATGACTCCGAAGAACAAGAGCCGAGTGACCGGACAACGGAAACGACCACGGACCACGTCGACGAGCACGGTGACCGGCAACCAGATGGGCAGGGCGACCGTGAGCACGAATGCACCCACGAACAGCGCTGGCACGGTTTTCCAACGACGCCCCATGGCAGGATCGTACGGCCTCCCCGAACCTGGGTCATGATGAGGACATGAGTTACCGACTCGGTCACTGGTCTCGGAGCCGATCCTTCGCTCTCATCGCCTTCCTCTACGTGGTGGCCACCGGCGCCGCCCTCGTGGTGGCCGCTCGATTCGACGACCCGTACGCGGATCTGATCGTCGGTTACGGCGTCTCGGTCGCCTTTCTCTACGTGGCCAGTCAGATCGTCGGGAATGGATCGACCTTCGACGCTTGGTGGAGCGTGATGCCCCCAGCGATGGCGATCTGGTTCGCCGTCACCATCGACGACACGAGCGACGTACGTCGGTGGTTGGTGGCGATCTGCGCACTCGCGTGGGGGCTTCGCCTGACCGCCAACTGGTCGATCGGCTGGCCCGGTCTGCACCACGAGGACTGGCGGTACGTGAAGTTGTACGCCGACGCGCCGATGCCGCGATGGCTGGTGAGCTTCACGTCCGTTCACCTCTTCCCGCTGGTGGTCGTGACCCTGGGTTCGCTCCCGATGGTCGCCGCGGCGAGCATCCCCGGACGAGACGTCGGAGTCCTCGACATCGTGGCGGTGATCGTGACCCTCACCGGAGTGGCTCTCGAACATTTCGCCGACGTCGACCTCCGTCGCTTCAATCGCACCAAACAACCCGGGGACGTTCTCGACATCGGGCTGTGGTCGCGGAGCCGTCACCCCAATTACCTCGGCGAGATGTTGTGGTGGTGGGGACTCTTCCTCTTCGGTCTGGCCGCCGACCCGGGATCGTGGTGGACCGGGGTCGGGGCCCTGGCCATGACCGTCATGTTCCTGGCGGCGAGCATCCCCTTCGCCGAAAAACGCAGCCAGGAGCGCCGTCCGGGCTGGTCGGAGTACTGCGAGCGGACACCCCTGCTCATCCCCCGCCTCCGGTCCCGCTGATCGGACCCGGCCGACTCGGCCGAGAATCCTGGGGTCGGCGAATCCTCAAGTCGGCCCACCGGCCGGCCGATACCCGAGCGTGCTGTTCGGTCTCGTCGCGCTCTCGGGCATCCTGCTCGCGTCCTCGATCGTGGCAACCATGCGATCGCGTCGCAGCCAACGCGAGATCGACGGCCTGCGCGTCGAACGTGATCGACTCGTCCACTCCGTGAGTCACGACCCGCTCAGTGGACTGCTGAATCGGGTGGGTTTGATCGAACGGATCGACGATCGGATCTCACGAGGTCGCGACGATTTCGCCGTTCTGTATCTCGACATCGATCGCTTCAAATCGATCAACGACACACTCGGTCATGCCGCAGGTGACGTCCTGCTGGCCGCCGTGGGTCGACGACTTCTTCGTGTGGTCGGACAGCGTGGTGATGCAGCCCGCATCGGCGGAGACGAGTTCGTGGTCGTGCTCGACGAGTCCGGATCGGTGGATGCCGCTTCCGTCGCCGATCGTCTCGCTCGCTCGATCGTCGAGCCGATCGAGATCAGCGGGCGACTTCTTCGCGTGAGCGCCAGTATCGGTGTGGCGACCGGACCTTGGTCGGAAGGATCGACGTCGGAGCGTTCGGCGGTGGCGATTCTCGACCATGCCAACCAAGCTCTCCACGGGGCCAAGAATCTCGGGCGCGATCGTGTCGAGATCTTCGACCTCGCCATGCGCGACGACGAGACTCGTCGCGCACACGCCGAATCCGAACTCCGACGGGCCATCGACCGTGGCGACATCCGTCCCTTCTTCGTTCCCGAATACGACGTCGACACCGGTGGACTGGTCGGTTCGGAGATCGTTCCGCGCTGGGTCCGCGACGATGGCTCGGTCCTCGACGCCCAGTCGCTTCTCGACATCGCGCGCGACGCCAACACCGTCGAAAGATTGACAGCAGCACTGATCCGCGAGGCCCGGCCATTCGTTCGCCGCCTACACCTCCTCGGCCTTCCCTCCGACCACCGATTCCGAGTCGCCCTCCCCCGACGGATCACACCGCGGGCCTGGCGCGACGGACAGATCGTGGCCGCATTCCACGAGATCGATCTCTCGATGTTCACCCTCGACGTGAGGGCCTCGCTCGTCGCGGTCGACCCGGTCGACGCAGTTCGGGTGCTGAACGGTCTGCGTGAACGCGGCGCTCGCATCTGTCTGCGCGACATCGACGATCTGTCGATTCTCGGAACGGTGCCGGTCGACGAGATTCGCGTGTCGGGGGATCTGGTCGCGTCCCGAGACGCAGTCGGCGATGCACTTCTGCACTCCCTCGCCGATCTGGTTTCGCGTCTACATCTCGGCTTCAGCGCCGACGACGTGCTGAACTCGGCGGACTCGTCGAATCTTCGAGCACACGGATGTCCACGTCAGCAAGGTCCGTTCCTCGGTCTTCCGATTCCGGCGAGTGAACTCCAGTCGATCGCCGAGAATGATCTCTTGAAGCACCTCTCGGCGCCCGCGGTGCCGTAACGTCGGTCGGCGTGTCGGCCAAGAAACGTGGGGTGTTGTGGATTCTCGCCAGCGCCGGCGGTTATTCACTCTTCACCGTTTTCGGCAAGAACGTTCTCGAGCAACTCACGGCTGGTGACGTCCTCGCATGGCGATTCATCATCGCCGCCCCGATCTCGTGGGCCATCGTCATGCTGCGCTGGAAACTCGGACTCGGTGGATCGCCGCGCAGTGTGCGCTGGTTGCCCCCCTACCTGGCCGGTGTCTCGTTCGGTCTCATGGCCTACTTCGCGTTCGCCGCTCTCGATCGCCTGACCGGCGCCATTTACATAGTGCTCTGCTACACCTATCCGTCGTTCGTCGCCATCGGGGCCTGGCTCCTCGGCAAGCCGACGTCACGGCGCTTGTGGATCGCGATCGCGCTCACTTTGATCGGAGTCGGATTCACGGTCCCCGAGATCGAGTTCGGGGGTGACGGTCGCGCGGTGGCCGGAATGATCCTGACTCTCGGCAACTCACTCATCTACGCCTGCTACATCCTCTACTCCGAACGTCTGATGACGCCGTCGGGTGCGGCAACGAACGGCACGAGCGACGCAGAGCCTCGTCGTAACGACGGTTTCGTCACCGCCGCATGGGGCATGACTGGATCGCTCACGTTCGCCGGCGTTCTGGCCATCGCCTCTGGTGGCATCGAGGCACCGACGGGCACCAAGTTCGTGTGGTCGATGATCGGCCTCGGGGTCATCAGCACCGTGGTCGCCGCTACCGCATTCCTTCTCGCCGTCGCTCGACTGGGCCCGGCTCCGGCCGCTCTCTTCGCGTCAGTGGAGCCGGCCATCACGCTCGTCTGGATCGTTCTGTTCCTCGGCGAGACACTCGTTCCCATCCAAGTGATGGGTGCCGTTCTCGTGATCGCCGGAGTCGTCTGGTCGCAACGATCACGCGTCTCGAACGACGTCATCGCATCAGAGCCTGAAGTTCGTGCACCGTGACTCGTAACGACGCCGAACTGGAGTGATTCGGCAGAGTTCCACCCGACCCGGCGTTCGACTCCCAGGAGATCTCCCATTCGACGGCCACCGACGCGTCGAAGCGGCCACCCGGTCGTGACGTCGACGCGTGTTCGTAGGTGTACGAACACGACGACTTGATCTCGTCTCCGCTCGACCACTCCCACGGTTCACCCGGACCGAAGCAAGTGACCGTTCGTATCGGTGCGCCCGCCACGAGCGAGTCCTCGGTCCGGAAGTTGAGCGTGGTGGGTACGGCGGTCGTACGTGCCCAGACGATGCCGTCGGGAGTCGGCAACCAGGCCGTCGCCGACACGGGTCGCCACCACGACGGCTCGGCCCAGATCCACGTACCCACCGTCACGACGTTGGCGTCGAGCGGTGGTGCCGTACGAACCGCCGGTGCACCGAGTTGGTTCATGACCAGAATCGACGCCTGCTCGGCCAACTGCCCGACATCGAGCTGAGGAATCCACACGACGGTCGACGAACCACCACAGGTGCGCGAGTACAGCACGTAGTCGATGTCACCGATGCGCATCGTGATGGGTTCGGCCGATCCTTCCCCGAATCCCGAGTCGTAACCGGTCTCGATGTTCCATGTGCAGGACGAACCGGAGCCTTCGGTCGGCGGAGTACCGGTCTGCACTCCGGCCCAGATCGTTCCCCCGGATGCACCCCCGCTACCCGTTCCATCGGCCGCATCGGCTGGACGGGGGACGAGCGACATCGCAGCTGCGACCCCCAGCACGGTCATGGTGAGGATTCGCTTCACCACGAGCACACGTCCTCTCCGTACGCACGCGAGTCCACGATCTCGTCGGTCCAGCGCCAGCCGTTCTCGTCGCGATGCAACTTCCAGGTCGACCAATGACTCACGAGCGACTCGTCGTAGACAGCCGACGGTCGATCGCCGGAGCCACCGATCTTCAGAACCACGTCGTCGGTGTGACACGAACGCACCTCGGCGCGATCGTCGTCGACCTCGATCACTTCGGTGATGCGATACCGATGACTTCCTTCACCCGAGGCGTAGATCCCGTATCGCACTCTCTCGTCGATCACGACGGTGAGGGTCGTGTGAACCGCCGAGCCGGGCACCGCCAGATCATCGACGACACAGTCACGCGGTCGACGGCCGCACTGCACGCGTCCGATCATGAGCCACTCGAACGCTTCCTGAATCTCGTCACGCTCGTCGCCGGTTGATTCGACGGTCGACACCCCGCCGTCGAGGTCGGCTTCGACGTCGCTGCGCCACACCGATTCCACACGTGACTCCGACAGCGATCCGGTCACCGTCGAATCACTCGACGCGCAGGCAGTGGCCGACACCGCCAGCGCCGCACACACGATCAGATCTCGCTTCATCGTCGTCTCCTCCGGATCCGTGTGGGATCGGGACCCGTCGATAGGGAGACTTCACCGGTCTTTCGTCAAGGGGTATGGGCCGACTGGACCATCCAGCAGCCGTCTCTGCCAGACTGCGAACGTGCTCACCGATGCCGACCTTCATGATTTCGTCTCGGATCGGTCAAGGGTGTCGCGATGAGCCAGTCCCGAACGATGCCCCTCGAACGTGACGCGGCGTCGGCCTTGCGCATCATCCTCGGCATCATGTCCGATCAATTGGTGATGTTCGGTGGCGAAGACACCGGATGGGGTCGACGCTCGTGGAACCTCGACGAGATCGTCGCGCTCGAACAGCGCATCGATGCTCTGTGGCCCGACGAATCGTGGGGGATGACCGAATCCGATCCGGAATCGGCCAGCGATCGACATCATCCACCGAAGGATTTCGAGATCCACATCGAGGACGCCGAACTCATCCTCGCCGGCATGGCCTTCACCGAGATGGCCAGTGCCGAATTCCCGTGGGCCGACATGGTTCGTTGGACGAGTGACTTCATCTCCACCGAGATCCGCGCCCTCTGGACCGACGACGAGTGGCGACGGCGAGCCGCCGGTCAGTGACCGAGAATCGGATTGCGGTAACTGTGCGTACCGTCGAAACGTG
The DNA here is from genome assembly GCA_041174985.1 of Actinomycetota bacterium. GTDB lineage: Bacteria > Actinomycetota > Acidimicrobiia > Acidimicrobiales > Ilumatobacteraceae > Casp-actino8. The sequence goes on from JBEDFW010000085.1 coordinate 20,306, forward strand.
AGAGCAAGTACGGGCCTGCGGTGAGCGGTTCGTGGTGCGCCGGATCGTCGTCCGATCGACACGTGGGCAGACACTCGATTCGCGCGTGGAACGGTGGCGTGACGAACAGAGGAATCGAATAGCGATCGCGACCGATCGGATTCACGACTCGATGCGGATTCGACACGTATCGATCATTGGTCCAGATGGCCATCAAGTCGCCCAGATTCACCACGAGATGCCCGTCCGGTACGACCACGTCGATCCACTCCCCCGACCTCTGCTGCACCTGGAGGCCACCCACTCCGTCGTCGGCGAGCAAGGTGACCGTTCCGTAGTCGGTGTGAGTCCCGCAACCGAGTTGACCGGGTGCGGGGGTGACCCGATCGCTCGGCGGATAGTGAAGCATGCGCAGATGGAGCATCGTCTCGCCATCGAGATCTTCGAAGAAGGTCGGCTCGAGACCGAGGGCGAGGGCAAGACCTCGTTGTACACGAAGGTGGGCCTCGTTCACTTCGTCGAAATAGTTCTGCCACGCGACACGAAAGCCCGGGAGATCCGGAAGTTGATTCGGCCCGTGCAACGGCGTGCCGGCCCGCACGTCGGGATGATCAGGACCGTGCTCGATCCCGGAGTCGATCGTCTCTTTGAGATCGCCGGCGCGATACGCCGAGATGTCTCCACCATCGGCCAATGCGCCCTCGAGACTCTCGGCCTCCATGCCCACGTAACCACGGTGATGCTCACTGCGCCCGATGGCGATGCGTTCTTTCTCGATGGTCGGGAGTGAGAAGAAGTCCCGCATGGCCGCCAACAGAGCGGCCTTGGTGGTGTCACGAACACCGTGACCGGTGACGAGGAGGAAACCGAGCTCGCGGCACGCGCGGTCGATGGTCTCGGCGACGTCGTGGGCGGCTGGTGAACGGAGATCGAGTCCGGTGGCGAAGGGCCCGATGTCGACGATCGGAAGACTCACGCCGCCGACACTAGTGACCGGTTCAGCCGGTGGCGGCAGCCTTCTCGCGTTCCTTCTTGGCCCGAGCCTGCGCGACCTGAAGTCTGATTCCACCGGCGATGCCTTCCGGGTTCATGACTGCGGTGACGATGAGCAGGACGCCACCGATGAGAGCTTCCCAACTTCCCATTCCGTCGAAGAGGCGACTCATGCCGTAGAAGGCGATGCCGGCCTGAGCGGTGATGCCGGCCGTGACGGCTCCACTCACACTCGTGATGCCACCGAGATACGCCACCGACAACGCAGTGAGGGACGCGATCACGCCGTACGACAGATCGGAGACCGAGCCGAAGCGATAGGCGATCAGTGTTCCACCGACGCCAGCGATGAACGACGACGCCGCGAACATCGTCATCTTCACGCGCGTCACGTCGATGCCGATAGCCGCTGCGGCACGCTCGTTTCCGCGCACGGCGAGCATCACTCGACCCGAGCCGGAACGTCGAATGTTGGCGACCAGGAGTCCGAGCAACGCGAGCACGACGATCAAGAAGATGCCGAACACCGGTCGTGAGACCTTGTTGCCGTACACGAGACCGAAGTCCCAGCCGGCGATCGAGGGGTTGGGCACCTTGGCGCCACCCGTCGAGATGTCACCGATCACCCACGGATTCTTGAAGACGAACTCGGCGATCGTGACACCACCGGCGAGAGTGACGATCGCCAGGTTCGTACCGCGAACGCGAAGAGCCGGCAAGCCCACGATCAACCCGAAGAGCATGGCTGCCAACGCCGCCAGCAACGGTGCGAGCGGGAACGGAATGTCGTACTGCATCGCGAACTTCGACACTGCGAAACCAGCGATACCGGCGAACGCCATCTGCGACAACGAGGTCTGACCCCCGAATCCCGTGAGAACCACGAGGGAGAGCGCGAGTACCGCGGCGATCACCGTCGTCATGATGGCGGCGCGCCACAACGGCCCGAGCAAGAGAATTCCGACCACTGCGAGCAGCGTGGGCACGAGGAAAGAGACCGGGGTGACTCGCGCCGGAGGAACGGTCGGAAGTTTCCACATCTTCACGGCACCACGATCGGGCAGACGTTCACCGAGGAAGATCATGGTGAGGATGATGATCACGAAGGGAATTCCTTCGCGTGCGCCGTACTCGGGGAACCACGAGATGTCGTTCTGCAACTTGGTGCAGAGCGACTGTCCCATTCCGATGAGCACACCGGTGACGAGAGTCGGCCAGAAGTTCTGGAACTTGCCGATCAACGCGGCACCGAGCGCGGGCACGAGGAATCCGAAGGTGTAGATCGTCGGATTCAACTGCAACTGCGGCGCGGCGAGGATGGCGAGGAAGGACGTGATCACCGACGACAGGACCCAACCGAGCCCGGCCAGGCGATCGGGTGAGTATCCGAGGAGCAAAGCTCCCTTCTCGTTCTCTGCCGACGCGCGAATGGCCAAGCCGACTCGGAGATAACGGCTACCGAGCCACAGGGCGCCGGCCAGCACGATGACGATGAACAAGAGCCACAGACCATCGCGAGGAACGGTCAGGTCACCGGTGATCGTGACCGGTTCGCGTGGGAGGACGTTCGGCACGCGGATCGCCGATTGATCCTCGAAGCGTTTGGTGACCAAGGTGATGAACACGATGATCAAACCGACACTCGCCACCACCTTGGCCAAGGCGGGAGCTTGTCGTAAAGGTTTGAAGATCAGGAGATAGACGAGCAGGCCGAGCACGGCCGACGTGAGCAACGCCAGCAGCAACGCCCAGCGA
>JBEDFW010000086.1:0-4607 GCA_041174985.1 Actinomycetota bacterium
CCGCTTGGTACGCCGACGACGAGGCCGCGCTCAGTGCCTCGGCCACTTCTGTCGCCGTGTGACTCGCCGTCTGCGACAGACGCCCGGCCAATCCGCGCAGGATCTGGCTGAGGATGACGCCCGAGTTGCCCCGGGCGCCCATGAGGGATCCGTGGGAAATGGCCTGGCAGGTGGGCTCGATGCCGTCGTCGGCCCCTTCCAGCTCGGCCACCACCGCGTCGAGGGTGCGGGCCATGTTGGTTCCGGTGTCGCCATCGGGAACCGGATACACGTTCAGGCGGTTGATCCGGGGCGCATGGGCCTTGACCGCATCTCGGAAGGCGACCACCGTCCGACGGAGGCGATCGGCGTCGAACCGTTCGGACGACTCGTCGGGTGCCAGCACGGGCGCGGTCACGTTCCGAGCGTACCCCTCCCACCTGGGTCATCGCTGTTTGTGATCCCCGTCATCACGCCCATCACTTGGGGTGCCCGAAGTGCCCCCGGTAGCATCGGGAAGCCGAGAGGACAGCTCGGACCTGGAAGAGAGACGATCATGGCAGCAGTATGTGAAGTGTGCGGCAAGCGCCCGTCGTGGGGCATGTCGGTGTCGCACTCGCACGTGCGCACCAAGCGCCGTTGGAACCCGAACATCCAGCGTGTTCGCGCTCTCGTGAACGGATCGCCCAAGCGGGTCAACGTGTGCACCTCGTGCATCCGCGCCGGCAAGGTCACCAAGGTCAGCGCTCGTTCCACCACGAGCAACTGAGCGGCGTCATGCAGGGAGTCGTGAAGGCCTTCGACCCGGGAACGGGAACGGGCCTCGTCCTGTGCGACACCGATCTGAGCGATTACGAACTCGCCGGCGACGCGCTCGAGGGCAGCATCTTTCGCATGCTGCGACCGGGACAGCGCGTGATCTTCGATCTCGACGATTCGGGTTACGCCACCCGGATCCGTCTCGGATCAGAAGTCGACATGGGCACTCCCGGCACCTGATTTCAGATTCCGTCACGCCCGCACAACCGAACACCCGTCACTCACCCCCCTGACTGGAGACGACCATGAGCGGAACCACCAAGAACGATCGCTTGAAGAAGTGGGTCGACGAATGGGCCGCCATCTTGCAGCCATCCGACATCTACTGGTGCGACGGGTCGGCCGAAGAGTACGACCGTCTCTGCCAACTGCTGGTCGACAGTGGGACCTTCACCAAGCTCGACGAGGCCAAGCGCCCCAACAGTTACTGGGCACACTCCGACCCGGGTGACGTGGCTCGCGTCGAAGACCGCACGTTCATCTGCTCGACCCGCGCCGAGGACGCCGGTCCGAACAACAACTGGCGCGACCCCAGCGAAATGCGCGCCGAACTCACCTCTCTGTACCAAGGTGCCATGCGCGGCCGGACGATGTACGTCGTGCCCTTCAGCATGGGCCCGCTCGGTTCCCCCATCGCTCACATCGGCGTACAGCTCACCGACTCGGCGTACGTGGCGGTCAGCATGCGAATCATGACCCGCATGGGACAGGGAGCGCTCGACGTCCTCGGCAACAACGATTGGGTGCCCTGTCTGCACTCGGTCGGCGCGCCGCTCGTCGACGGTCGGGCCGATTCGTCGTGGCCATGCAACCCTGACAACAAGTACATCGTCCACTTTCCCGAGACCCGAGAGATCTGGTCGTACGGCTCGGGCTACGGCGGCAACGCTCTGCTCGGCAAGAAGTGCTTCGCATTGCGCATCGCCTCGGTGATGGCCCGCGACGACGGATGGCTCGCCGAGCACATGCTCATCCTGAAGCTCACCAACCCGGCCGGTGAGGCCAAGTACATCGCGGCCGCGTTCCCGTCGGCGTGCGGCAAGACCAACCTCGCCATGCTCGTTCCCACGATTCCGGGCTGGAAGGCCGAGACGATCGGCGACGACATCTGCTGGATGAAGTTCGGCGCCGACGGTCGCTTGTACGCGATCAATCCGGAGGCCGGCTTCTTCGGTGTGGCACCCGGGACCGGGCACGACACCAATGCCAACGCCATGCACACCATGTGGGGCAACTGCATTTTCACCAATACCGCCCTCACCCCCGACGGCGACGTGTGGTGGGAGGACATGACCCCCGAGAAGCCGGCTCGGCTCACCGATTGGAAGGGCAACGCCTGGACACCCGAGACCGAGACGCCGGCCGCCCACCCCAACGCTCGGTTCACCGCACCGGCGTCGCAGTGCCCGTCGATGGCGGCCGAATGGCAGGACCCGGCGGGTGTGCCGATCTCGGCGATCCTGTTCGGCGGTCGCCGTCGCAGCACGGTGCCCCTCGTGACCGAGGCCTTCGACTGGGAGCACGGCGTGTTCCTCGGTTCGATCATGGCGTCGGAGACCACGGCGGCGCAGCAGGGTGCGGTCGGCAAGTTGCGATTCGACCCGATGGCCATGCTTCCGTTCTGTGGCTACAACATGGCCGACTACTTCGCACACTGGCTGGCGATCGGCTCGAAGTCCGATGCGTCCAAGTTGCCCAAGATCTTCTTCGTCAACTGGTTCCGTCGCGATGAGAACGGTCGTTTCCTGTGGCCCGGATTCGGCGAGAACAGCCGGGTGCTGAAGTGGGTGTTCGAGCGAGTGGACGGTTCGGCCGATGCAGTGCGGACCCCGATCGGACTGCTGCCCACTGGTGGCGCGCTCGACACCAAGGGCCTCGACATCGATGTGGCCGACCTCGAGGTGCTGCTCGACGTGGACGCCGCCGGCTGGAAGGAAGCGATTCCGCAGATCCGGGACCATTTCGCGCAGTTCGGCCCGAAGTTGCCGTCGAAGCTGACCGTTCAGCTCGACTCCCTCGCCGCCGCCCTCTGACCGAGCAAATTTTCCCACTCTGTTGCGCAGATTCACCCCCAGTGAACTTGTGCAACAGAGTGTGCAATTTTCCCACCCTGTAGCGGAGATGGGGTGTTTTCCGTAGCGAGCGCTACAGAGTGGGCGATTATTGCCCGACGAGCATGGCGCGGATGCCGAGGCCCATCACGAACAGACCACCGAACCCGTACAGCAGATACAGGCGGTGCTTCATCTGGTTCCGGTAGCTGAAGATGATGGCGATCGCCATGATCCCCACGAATCCATAGAAGGCATGGAACTGCGGGAACTCGAGTTTCTCGCGATTCACGAGAGCCACCCCGAGCCCCACCTGCACGAACATCGTCAGTTGAGCGAGGAGGGTGAACCACCACATCGCCCGCGTGCGCAGAGGGGCGAAACGATGGGCCAACAACGACCACACTCCGGCCAGACCGTTCGAGACGATCACGAACCACGCCCACTGCAAATGGAGGTCGAGCAACATCAACCCAGTCATGACACGACGACCCTAGTCGTCCCGGCTTCACTCACCACAGGGCGTGCCACCGACGAGCGCGATCACGCGACCCGTGTCTTTTTCGTCGGTCAAGGTTCCCCACAGGAGCGGCTCGAGCTCGAATCCCGGTCCGTAGACCTCGTCGTCGTAGAACTCGACGTCGGGATAGATCGCCCGAATCTCGGCAACCGTTGCTCCGAGTCCGATGCCACCATCGGTCAGGGGCCCATTCGGACGCAAGGGGGCTTCGGTCTGCGGACCGTACTGCCACTGGTAGAAGTGTCGACGCCCCGTCTCGAAGTCGCTCTCGTCACCGAAGAGCAGCAGGAGATCACCCCATCGCACGCCACGCACCTCGGTTCCGGGACACGCGCCGAACTCCGAGAACGAGTCGATGTATCCCGTGTCGTCGTCGGGGTCACCGAGAAGCGACGTGACGTAGTCGACGACGCCTTCGGGCTCGACACCGAAACGAATCGTGCCGAGGCCGTCGCTGCGAAGAATCAACTCCTCCCCTTCCACGAGGGTGGTGGAAGTGGTCGACGTGGTGCTCGATGTCGACGACGTGCTCGACGTACTCGACGATTCGGGTGACGTGGTGGCCACGCTGGTCGCCGGAGCCCCGGTGGTCACGAGCGGAGCCAAGGTCTCGTTCGAGCCGTCTCCGCCACCGCACGCGGTCACGACCACGAGCACGGCGGAACACGCAGTCATGCGTAGACGACGAGTCATGAGAACAGTCTGCCGATTCAGCGGATCAGAGTGTCGGCTTGCCGGCCACGTTGGACGAGGTGGATGTCACCGGAGGCGTCCACGTCGACCACGGTGACCGACGCGTTGTCGAGACTGTCGATCACCAGTCGATCGTCACCCAGACAGGCGCCGATCACGGCGTTGATGGCGATGAAGTGGCTGAACACCACCACCGGTCGGGTCCTCGACCGCACGAACTCGATCACGCCGTCACGAAAATCGGTGTACGGGGATCCGAGATCGGCCCACGCGCCGGCCATGGCTCGACGCAACCACTCGACCCGCTCGGCCATCGGAATTCCGGGCGGTGACGGAATCTCCCGCACGTGATCGACGATGGTGAGATCGGTGTGCGGGCGACCCCATCGTTCGAGCAGGAAGCCGGCCGTCTCCCGACAACGACGCAGTGGGCTGCTCACGACGTCGTGTTCGACGGACTCGAGGACCGACAGGTCGATCGCAGTCGCCGACGCCTGGCTGCGTCCCACGTCGTCGAGACCCGGGTCGGGATCAGTGTCCCAGCC
>JBEDFW010000087.1:0-4690 GCA_041174985.1 Actinomycetota bacterium
GACGACGCCGACGAGAAGACCGCCGACCAGCGTCCAGGAGAACGAACGCATACGACCGATCATCGCCGCGGTGAGCGACAAGAGGAGCAGCTTCGGACCGAGCGCCGTCTGGACCGAGGCCAACGAGCCACCCTGCAAAGGAGCGATGAGCAATGTGCTCAAGGCGGCGAGAAGTCCGGCGAGAGCCCACACCATCGTCGACACACCGCGCACGCCGATACCGGCGAGTTGAGCGGCCGAGAAGTTGTCGGCCGTGGCGCGCACTCGCATTCCGAACGAACTCTTCTGGAAGAGCCAGCCGAAGAACACCATGATGACCGGGACGACGAGGAGGATCGACGCCTGCGGACCGGTGACCGTGATCCCGAGCACGTCCCACGTTCCGCTGATCAACACGGGGTACGACGTGCGAGCAGCGTCCTGTTCGGGGATCGGGAGTCGCAACTGCAGCAACTGGATCACCTGTGTGAGGCCGAGAGTGGCGACGAACAACAACAGTCTCGGTTGCGTGAAGAGACGCCGCAGCGCCAATTCGGCGGCCGCGCCGAGCACCACGCCACTCACGAGGGCGAGAGGAAGCGACAAACCGTAAGGGATGTCGTAGCGGATCTGGAGCAAGGCCATCAGATAGCCGCCGAAGGCTCCGATCTGACCGTGGGCGAAGTTGATCACGCCCGTGGCGCGGTAGATGAGGAGCAGACCGAAAGCGATGAGTGCGTAGACGAGACCCTGAACGAGTCCGTCGAACACGATGTCGTTCGAGTACGTGAGAGCGAACATCGACATCAGGCCCCCGCTCCCGATAAGAAGACGGCCCGCAAGAGATCGCCTCGTTCGAGCAACTCCTGAGCCGGACCTTCGAACTTGACCTGACCACGTTCCATGAAGACCGCTCGATCGGCGATCGAGAGCGCCACGTTCACCGACTGTTCGACGATCACCATCGTGAGGCCTTGCGCCTTCAGTCGTTCGACGACCTGAAGAAGGTCCTGCACCACGACCGGCGCCAGACCGAGCGACAACTCGTCGATGCAGAGAAGTTCGGGTTCGAGCATGACGGCCTTGGCCAAGGCGAGCATCTGCTGCTGGCCGCCCGACAACGACCCTGCTCGCTGCTCGGCCCGTTCCCGCAGGATCGGGAACGTTTCCTCGACCACGGCGAGTCGTTCCTTACGACGACTGGGGTCCTCGATCTGTCGGCTCCAGAGCGCGAGGTTCTCGGCCACCGACATCGACGGGAAGACCGCCTCACCACCGGGAACGAGAACGAGACCCATCGACGCGCGGTACTGCGGATCGACGAGGCTGATGGTTCGACCGTTCATGCGGATCACGCCGCGGTCGGGCATCTTCAATCCGGAGATCGCCTTCAGGATCGTCGACTTGCCGGCGCCGTTGGTACCGAGCAATGCGAGAACTTCGCCGCGTCGCACTTCGAATCCGACGTCGAAGAGAACCTGCAAGTTGCCGTAGCTCACGTCGACGTTGCGCACCTGGAGAACCGGAACGTCGTCGGGATTGGCCGCCAAGCGAGCGCGCTCCTCTTGTTGTTCGCGCAACTCGGAGACCGTGAGCGCGATGTCGCGACGCATGTAGCGGCTGCCGTACACGATCAGCACACCACCGAGCAGCGCGGCCGGGGGCACGACTGCGGTGAGAGCCGTTCGCTCACCGTGAGCATCGGAGAGGGCGCCGGCGAGCAGGCCGCCGAAGAAGCCACCCATCAAGAAGATGTACACGCCGACCATGGCAAAGGCCTGTGAACGCATCTGGTACGGAATGATCGCCGAGACGGCCGGGCCCATCTGGGTGAACGCCGCACCCTGGAACGCGTAGCCAAGCGTGACGAAGGTGATCATCACCGGAGCGCTCTCGAAGCGCAGACCGATCGTGACGAAGAGTCCGTACGCAAGGATGAAGAAACCCATGAGGCGCAGGGCCGACGGCGGGCTCTTGCGGAAGATCCGCTCCCCCACTCGACCGGTGATCGGAATCGCGATCAGAGCGCCCGACCACGTGATCGCGCCGATCAGACCGCGCTCGGTCGCGTCGTATCCGTAGGCGTCCTCGAGCAGAAGGTTGAACGCACCTGGTACTGCGACGAGTGCGAAACCGAGCACGCCGATTCCGACCACGAGGTAATAGAAGGTGCGCACTTTCTTCAGACGCTGGAACGCTGCACTGAGTCGCACCGGCGGTTCGGGTTCGGCGACGACGACCGGCGCACCGAGCACCGCTTCTTGTTCTTGCTGACCGCGATCGGGTTCCTTCAACGAATACGACCACAGCACGGTGAGGCCCGACGGAATCAAGATGGCGAAGAAGACGAGTCGCCAATCTCCTCCGTCGTCACCGGCCAGAACGATGATGAGCGCGGCGAACAACGGGCCGAGAACCTGACCGATCGGACGGCCCAGCGCTTCGATCGCGAAGATGCGTGTGCGAACGGCGAGCGGATAACGATCGGCCACGAGCGACGGGCCGATCGGGATGCGGGCCGAGGCGCCGAATCCGGTGCCGGCGCGCGCGAGTCCCATCTGGAACGAATTGACGACCGAACCCGTGAGCGCCACGAAGGCCAGCCACAACGTGGACGCGCCGGAGAGAACACGAACACGCCGCTTGCGGTCGGCGAGCCACGCGAAGGGAAGGGTGGCCAGCACCAAGACGACGCCGGCGAAACTCTGCAGACCGAGCAGCAAGGTGTCGGACACACCGAGCGAATCCTGGATGTCGGGGCCGAGCACCTGCATGGCCACACGGTCGAACTCCTCGAAGATCGTGAAGAGCAAGAGCACGACGGCGATGCCCGAGCCGCCCTTGCGCAGGCCCTCGCGCAGCGACATCGCCTCGATCGTCGGCAGGGCCTCGTCGATCTCGGTGTCGCTCGACGCCCGCTTGGCCTCCTCGTCGACCACGATGGAGCTGGCCAAAGCAGCCGCCGTGGAGCGACTGGGCGCGTTCTGAGTCCCCTCGGTCCCCTGCATTACGTCCCCCTTCCGGAGGCACATTAGTCGCTCCGGCAAGAAATCTGACGAGGTGTCAGAAATCGTGCTACCGTCTGTCCCCGACCGGCCGGGTCACCCGACTCGGACCGCCAGGAATATTCCGAATCATCTCCGAGGGGGAGTGCATGAAATCCAAGTCCCGTTTGGCGTGGGCCGCTTTGGCCAGCGCTTCGCTGATCCTCGCCGCCTGTGGTGGCGACGACAGCAGTGATGCTCCGGCCGAGTCCGAGGCTCCCGCAGCCTCTGAGGCTCCGGCTGAGACCGAGGCTCCCGCAGCCACCGAGGCTCCGGCCGAGGAGTTGACGGCGTCCGACGTCGGCATCACCGAAACCACCATCAAGATCGGCGTCGCCGTGTCCGACCTCGAGGCCGTGCGTGCCGCCGGTATCTCGATTCCCGACACGCTCACGACCGAGCACCTGTTCGACCGCTACAAGGTCTTCGTGGACGACATCAACGAAGCCGGTGGCATCAACGGTCGTCAGATCGAACTCGTTCAGCTCGTCTGGAACCCGCTCGACCAGTCGACCTTCGACGCTCTCTGCGCCGCAGCGACCATCGACAACGAACTGTTCATGGTCATGAACGGAACCGGTCTGTCGTCCATCGCCCGTAAGTGTCTCTTCGACGCCGGCGTGGTCATCATGTACGGCGACGTCATGAGCCAGGCCGAGTTCGACACCGGTCTCGCCATCGGTCTCGCCCCGCCGTCGGAGGCCGTGGCCGCCGCTGGCGCCAAGGCTTGGATCGAGTCGACCGACGCCGCTCCCGGTTCGGTCGTCGGCGTGTTGGCCAACAACTCCCCGGCCCTCAGCGCCGCTGGACAGGCCGCCAAGGCCGTTCTCGAGGAGGCCGGCTACACGGTCTCGTACATCGAGCTCAACTCGCAGTCCGGTGACAACGCCGCCATCAACGAAGAAGGCGCCGCCGCTGTCGGCAACTTCCAGGCCGATGGTGCGGTTCACGTTCTCGTGAGCACACCGTTCACCGAGAGCCAGGGCTTCTGGAACGCTGCTGCTGCGGCGGGTCTGACCTTCAATCTTCTCGACACCTCGTCGTCGGGCTGCTCGGCCTTCGGCCTCAGCCGTGCACCGGCCGCTGCGTACGGCAGCGAGTGCATCACGGCGTACGACCACTCGACTGATGGAACGTCGATTCGTCCCGACTCCGAGTTCGAGGCTCAGTGCCGCGCCAACTTCGACGAGAACTTCGAGGAGTACTACGGCGGTAAGTCGAACTCGGGCGTGCCCGCCGGTCAGATCATCACCGACGTCGCTGGCAAGGTGCTCATCTCCGACTACACCCCGCAGGAATGTGCTCTCATGAACATTCTCAAACTGGGTCTGTCGGCAGCTGGCGTGAACCCGACTCGAGCGTCGTTCGTCGAGGCCGTGCTCAACCTCGGTGAGGTGCCGCTGGCCCTCGCCGGCGGCGGAACCGGACTCTTCGCTCCCGACAAGCCGTACGCCGCCAACGCGGTTCACACGGTGAAGATCACGGGTGCGGACGCCACCACGGCCCCGGATGCCAACGGCCTGTACAACGGCTGTGCGGCTCCGATCGCCTGTGGTGTCGTGGTGAGCGACTGGGTCGCCATCCGCTGATCCTCAGCACCACCAACTGACGTAAATCACGACATTCACCCACTCTGTAGCGCAGACACCGCCTAGCGGTAGCGAGCG
>JBEDFW010000088.1:0-18403 GCA_041174985.1 Actinomycetota bacterium
TCCTCGTCCTGACCGCCATGCTCGTCGTGGGTTCGTTCACCAACTCGTTCCTCGTCCTGCCCGTGCAGTCGTGGCTCGGGCAGCGCTCAGAGTTCGAGGATCGCTCGGTTCGACTCGACGCCCTCCGCGAAGCGACCGATCGGTTGCAGGCCGAGGTCGACCGCTTGAACACCCCCGAAGGTGTCGAGGACGCCGCCCGCCAGGAACTGGGGTTCGTGATGGTGGGCGAGGATCGGCGCACCGTCGTGGGTGACGCCGAGGCACCGATCGATCTCCCCTACGGCTGGCCCTACGACCTCGTCGAGCAGATCGTCCAGGTCCGCCAGGCCGAGGCCACCGCCGTACCTGGCGAGTGACTCCCGACGAGTGACTCCTGGCGAGCGACTCCGGCGAGTGAGAGCCACCGAGACCGGCCGACTAAGGTCGGACCATCTCAGGTCCTAGTTCCAGGGGGTCCAACGTGGCTGGTGGCAGCATTCTCGGCAATCGAGTTCTCCGCAAGGAAGACCCGAAATTCCTCACCGTCGGCGGTACGTACGTCGACGACATGGACGAACCCATGCTCGCCGGTGCGGCGCACGTGGTGTACGTCCGTTCGACGGTCGCCCACGGTCGCATCAACTCCATCGACACCGGTGACGCCGTGTCGATGCCCGGGGTGCTCGGTGTGTACACCGCGGCGTCACTCGGACTCCAGCCCGTTCCTGCCCAGTTCAACCCGATGGTCGCGCGCACCCTCCTCGCCAGCGACAAGGTGCGCTACGTGGGCGAGCCGGTGGCCGCGGTCGTCGCCGAGACCCGCGAGCAGGCCGCTGATGCCGCCGAGGCCGTGTACGTCGACATCGATCCGCTCGAAGCCCTCATCGACCTCGAGCAGGCGATGGCGTCGTCGACTCTCGTCTACGAAGGGGCCGGCAGCAACGTCGTGTTCGACACCACGGTGCTCGGCATGCCCGAGAACACCGGCGACGCGTTCTTCAGCGGTTGCGAAGTCGTCGTGAAGGGCCGCTTCCTCAATCAGCGTGTCGCTCCGTGCCCGCTCGAGGTGCGCGGTGCCGCGGCGGCATGGGGTAGCGACGGCCGACTGAACCAGTGGCTGTCGACGCAGCACGCACAAGGCGCGGTCGCCCCGCTCGCTGCCGCCAACGGCATCGAGCCCGACAAGGTTCGTGTGCGCACCCCCGATGTCGGCGGCGGTTTCGGCGCCAAGATCGGCTCGTACGCCGAAGAACTCCTTCTCGGTGTCCTCGCCAAGAAGCACGGTCGTCCCATGAAGTGGCGCGAGACCCGAAGCGAGAGCATGGTCGCTCTCGGTCACGGTCGTGCGCAGTTGCAGTACGTCACCGTCGGTGGCAAGAAGGACGGCACCGTCACGCATTACCAGTTGCACGCGATCCAGGACTGCGGCGGATTCGCCGACATGGGCACGATCCTCGCCCCGTTCATGACGCGCCCGATGTCGAGTGGCGTGTACGCGATCCCGAACATCGAGTGCCGCACCACCTCGGTGATCACCAACACCACGCCCACGGTCGCCTATCGAGGCGCCGGTCGTCCCGAGGCCACCGCGGCCATCGAGCGTGCGATGGATCTTTTCGCTCTCGAGATCGGCATGGATCCGGCCGATGTTCGTCGCAAGAACCTCATCCCCAAGTTCCTCGAACCGCACACGACGGCCGTCGGTCAGACCTACGACGTGGGCGACTACGAGACCGCACTCGACAAGGCGCTGAAGGCCGCCGACTACAAGGCGTTGCGCGCCGAGCAGGCCAAGCGCCGTGCGAGTGGTGACGTGAAGCAGATCGGTATCGGCGTCAGCGTGTACGTCGAGATCACCGGTGGCGTGGGCAACGGTGAATCGGCCAAGGTCGAGGTTCTCGACGATGGTCGCGCCGTCGTGTACACCGGCACCTCGCCGCACGGACAGGGTCACGACACCGCGTGGTCGATGCTCGTCCAGGAGCAGACCGGCATCCCGATGGATCGCATCGAACTCGTCTGGGGCGACACCGATCTCGTTCCGATCGGAACCGGAACCATGGGTTCGCGTTCGCTGCAGCAGGGCGGAAACGCCGTGTTCCAGGTGGCCGGAGTTCTCGCCGACAAGGCCAAGGCCGTTGCCGCCCGACTTCTCGAAGCGAGCGAAGCCGACGTCGTGCTCGACAAGGAGCGCGGTGTCTTCCACGTGGCCGGCACCCCGACCGTCACCAAGTCATGGGCCGATCTGGCGCAAGCCGAGAAGGCCAACGGTGGCCTCGCGCACAACGACGTCATCAATGTGTCGGGTGCGACCTTCCCGTTCGGCGCTCACGTGTCGGTGGTCGAGGTCGACACCGAGACCGGTCAGGCCAAGCTCGTGCGTCAGGTCGCGTGCGACGATGCTGGCAAGGTTCTGAATCCGCTCCTGCTCGACGGTCAGATCCATGGTGGCATCGCCCAAGGTGTGGCGCAGGCGTTGTTCGAAGAAGTCATCTACGACGCCGACGGCAACCCCACCACGTCGAACCTCGCCGATTACGGCTTCCCCTCGGCGGCCGAATTGCCGAGCGTCGAAGTGGTTCACATGGAGACACCCACGCCCATCAACGCCATCGGCGCCAAGGGCATCGGCGAGTCGGGCACGATCGGGTCCACCCCGGCCGTGCAGTCGGCGGTCATCGATGCGGTGTCGCACCTGGGTGTGAAGCACATCGAGATGCCCTGCACCGCTCAGCGTGTGTGGGCCGCCGTCCAGGCCGCGAAGAAGTAGTTGCGTCACCCGAGGCGACGATGAACTGTCGTCGTCGCCTCGAAAGCGTTTGTAGAGTGCAACCTTGTGACTGACGCCCCCATCATCGCCTCCGGCCTGGTTCGACACTTCGGCTCCGGAGATTCCGTCGTTCGCGCCGTCGACGGTGTCGATCTGCGCGTGGAGGCCGGGGAGATCTTCGGATTCCTCGGACCGAACGGCGCCGGCAAGAGCACCACCGTGCGTGTCCTCACCACTCTTCTGAAGCCGTCGGCTGGCTCGGCGACGGTGGCCGGGTTCGACGTGGCGACCCAGGCCGACAAAGTGCGCCGCTCGATCGGTGTGGCTCTGCAGGACGCCGCGATCGATCCGCTCATGACCGGTCGCGAACTTCTCGATTTGCAGAGCGTGCTCTACGGCATTCCGAAGAACGTGGCTTCCAAGCGCGCTCCCGAACTGCTCGAGCGCGTCGGACTCACTGCTGCGGCCGACCGTCGCGTGGGCACCTACTCCGGTGGCATGCGTCGTCGTCTCGATCTCGCGCTGTCACTCGTGCACGAACCCTCGGTGCTCTTCCTCGACGAACCCACCACCGGACTCGACCCCATGAGTCGCCTCACGCTGTGGGAAGAAGTACGTCGCCTCAACCGCGAGGGCACCACCGTGCTGCTCACGACGCAATACCTCGAAGAAGCCGACCAACTCGCCGATCGCATCGCCATCATCGACCACGGCAAGATCGTGCGCGAGGGTGTGCCGCGCGACCTCAAGGCCCAAGTGGGATCGCCCACTCTTTTCATCGACGTCGATTCGACTCACACCGAGACCGCGCGCGGGGTTCTGTCGCATTTCGGTGATCTGCGACCCACGTCGGAGGGCAAACTCGGCGTCGGACTGGCGCGTGGAGCCGAAGACGTCGCCACGGTCATCCGCTCCCTCGACGAGGCCGGCGTGCACGTGCGACATCTCGAGCTGAACGAGCCGAGCCTCGACGACGTGTTCGCCGAAGCGACCGGTTACCGCCTCGAAGGTTCCGACAAGTGACCGCGTTCGTCCACACCCTCGTGCTCACCCGGCGAAGCGTGCGCGGGCGTCTTCGTCAGCCCGCTGCTCTCACCCCGTCGTTCGTGTTCCCACTGTTCTTCGCCGCTCTCGGCTCGGCCAGTTTCAGCCGCGTGGCTCAGCGCCCCGATTTCGCCGACATCGCCCCGTCCTTTCTCAACTACGCGGTGGCCGGAGCAATCGTCCAAGGAGTTCTCTTCGCCTCCACCTCGGCAGCGGGTGACTTGGCCACCGACATCGATCAGGGCTTCTTCGAACGACTGCTCGCCTCCCCCGTCACGCGTACGTCGATCCTGCTCGGTCGACTCGGCAGTGCCATGGTGGTGGCCGTCGTTCAGGTCGTCGTGTTCCTCGGCATCTTTCTCGCCTTCGGTGCACGCATCGAGACCGGTGTGGTCGGCTTCCTCGGTCTCGTGGTCGCCGGCGCGTTGTTGGCACTGGCGATGAGTGGATTGATGTCGGGAATCGCCATTCGTTCGGGAAGTCCCGAAGTCGTCCAGGGAGCGTTCCCGTTGGTCTTCGCACTCATGTTCCTGTCGTCGGCTTTCTTCCCGCGCCAGTACATGACCGGCTGGTACCAGGACGTCGCCACCTGGAATCCCATGTCGCACGTGGTGGAAGGCATGCAAGGGTTCATGAATCAGCCGCTGCACGTCGATCAGTTCCTGCGCGCTTGGCTCATTCCCCTCGGCATCGTGGCCGTGAGTCTCGCTTTCGGTCTACGTGCCCTGTCGAAGCGACTGGCGGCACTGTGACCGCGACGACCGTCTCCACACCGCGTTCGTACGTCACCCGTCCGTCGTCGGTCGTCTCCGCTCTGATTCGACGCACGCTGTTGCGGGTTCGCCGTATGCCGTCGGCTTTCGTTCCTTCGATCGTGATGCCGGTGTTCCAGCTCGTCGCCTTCAGCGGTGCCTTCGGGGCCGCGGTTCGTTTCGCCGGCATCGACAACGCCATGGACTGGTACGTACCGTTGAACGCAGTGCAAGGCGCGAGTTTCGGTGCCATGGGTGTGAGCTTCGGCCTCATCAACGACATGCAGACCGGATTCTTCGATCGACTGCTGATGGCCCCCACCAAACGCTGGGCCCTCGTGGTCGGCCCCATGCTCGGCTCGATCGTTCGCGCTGCGATTCCGGTCGCTCTCGTGATCGTGGTCGGGTTCCTCGGCGGCATGAACCTGCCCGGCGGCTGGCTCGCCGTCGTCATGGTGATCGTCGCCGCAGTTGGCATCTCGCTCGTGGCATCGGCCTTCGCACTCGGTCTCACCTATCGCATGCGCAACATGGGTGCGGCGACGCTCACCCAGTTCGCTGTGTTCTTCACGATCTTCTTGTCCACGTCGCAGGTTCCGCTCTCGTCGATGGCCGGCTGGCTGCACGCCGTGGCCCGGATCAACCCGATGACCAACGTGCTACGCCTGGCCCGTCAAGGACTGCTCGGTGACGTCACCTGGGCTCAGACATGGGGTGGTCTGCTCGCCATCGCGATCATGCTCGTGCTGTCGGGCTGGTTCGCCGTGAGTGGACTCAAGTCCCTCGAGAAGTGAGCGATCACCCGATCACGGTCGCGCCAGGTGGCAACTGATCGAGGAGGGCGTCCGACACCCAGCACCGCGTGAGGTGCAGAGTCGATTCGATGCGCACCACACGCTTTTGTTGATCGACGGCCCGACCGCACATCGACAGCGCAGCCTTGAGGCAGTTCTCCTCGTCGGCGAGCACCATCGGCATTCGACTTCGTCGCACACCCGATGGTCCGGCCGTGAAACAGTTCACGTAGGTCTTCTGCCAGTCGATCTTGTCGGCCAACGACACCGGGATGAAATCGGCCAGTCCGATACCGAGCAGATTCCCACCCGAGACCTCGGTGATGTCGAGCAGCACGATCGTCGACACGTCGGGTGACTCGAGATCGTCGAGACCGTGCACCCAGAAGCGACCGGTGACGTTCGGATCCATTCCGGTACCCGAGACGTCCTTGCCGGCTCTCTCGATCACCAGCACGTCGATCTCGTCGAACGGCAACGGAGGGACGAGATCGCGCGACAACTGAGCCAGCCGGGCCTCGGCCGCCCCACCCACGTCGTCGGCGTCGAGTCCCTCGACCCGCACCACGCGACCACTCGCCGATTCGACGGAAGCCACGCCACCCAGAAGTCGTCCGGTCCCGCGCAGCGCGACGATGCCGTCGAGGAGGCGTTGGCGCATCTCCTCGGGTCCGCACGAATGGATCTGCGCCGCCCCGGGCTGCTTGCCGAAACCGACGACGGCCATCTTCGTGCATCCACTTTCGATCGAGCCCTTGAAGCACGTATGGGGCTTGACCCGATTGACCGGAAGGATGCGATCGGCCGACGCCGCATGACGGTCGAGATAAATCGGCATACCGCTCGGCGTGCGCGCCACTTCGACGGTTTCCATCGTCGCTCGGATCTCGGCGCCGATCGCATCCTCGGTCATGCCGAGTGACGCCATCATCGCCACTTGGCCCTCGGCCGTGGCTCCCCCGTGACTGCCCATCGCCGGCACGACGAAGGGCTCGGCACCGAGATCGCGCAATCCGGCGATCGCGCCGCGCAGTAGTTCGACGCGGCTGGCAAGACCGCGACTTCCGCCACCCACGGCGACGCTCATTCCCGGTGTCACGCTCGCGCCCAGGCGATCGCTCACGGCACGACGTGCCGCGTTCTCCACGTCGACGACCGGTTCGGGATCGGGAACCGCGAGTCGTACTTCGTGCAGAACCGGAACGACGAGGTCGGGATGGAAGGGAAGATCGACTCCCGACCGAAGTTGTTGCCAGCCCGCACCGATCTCGGCCACGACGTCATCCTGGCACGTCGCCTACCCTGACGACGTGCGCATCGTGTCCCTCCTGCCGTCCACCACCGAGATCGTCTTCGAACTCGGTCTGGCCGATTCGCTCCTCGGGGTCACGTTCGAGTGCAACTTTCCGATCGAGGCTCGTGCAGGCCGCGAGATCGTCGTCGGTGGACTCGACACCAAACATCTCACGCCGGCCGAGATCGACGCTCAGGTCCGTGAACGCCTGGCCCGAGGTGACGAGTTGTATCGACTCGACGAAGACGCCTTGCGACGGTGCGATCCCGATCTCATCCTGAGTCAGGATCTGTGTCGCGTGTGTGCGGTTCCGAGTGGCGATGTCGACGAGGCGGTCGAGCGACTCGGTTGTCGCGCTCTCGTTCTGCAGATCGATCCGCAGACCCTCGACGAAGTGATCGCGTCGGTGTCGACCGTCGCCGAGGCTGCTGGTGTTCCCGAACGAGGCCGCTCCATCGTCGAGTCGTTGCACGACCGTCTCCGACGACTCGAGGCGGCGACTCGAGTCGCGCTCGCCGGAGGGCGTCGTCCTCGTGTGTTCGTGCTCGAGTGGGTCGATCCGCCCTTTCTCGGCGGACACTGGGTACCCGATGTGGTCGGGGCCGCGGGGTGCGAACCCGTTCTGGCCCGACCGGGCGCGAAATCGATCCCGGTGACATGGGACGACATCGTCGCCGCCGCACCCGATCACGTGATCGTGTCGCCGTGTGGCTACGACCTCGACGGGGCGTCGGAACAGGCCCGCTCCGTGCTCGGATCCATCCCGCCGTCAGTGACGGTCTGGGCGATCGATGCCGATGCGGTCATGGTCCGTCCCGGACCTCGACTGGTCGACGGGGCCGAGGCCATCGCCGCCGCCGTTCACGGACACGCTGCCGGGCTCGGACCCCTTCCCGACCAGGTCATCCGCCGGATCCGGTAGGTCACCCGACCGGCCGATCGGGGCGGCTCCTCATTGTGCGGGGCGTTCTCCGATGGGGCAGAATGACGGGGTCCCGGGCGAAGCCCGACGAAGGGGGTTCTCGTGAAGATCAGCGTCACCGTGAACGGTGTCCAGCACACCGACGACGTCGAGCCGCGCACCTTGCTCGTGCAATACGTCCGAGAAGTTCTCGGACTCACCGGCACCAACATCGGTTGCGACACGTCCTCGTGCGGTGCGTGCAGCCTCCACGTCGACGGCGAAGCGGTCAAGAGTTGCACCATGCTCGCCGCACAGGCCGATGGTGCGACGATCACCACGATCGAAGGAATGGCCGGCAAGGACGGTTCGCTCCATCCGATGCAGAAGGCCTTCATGGAGAATCACGGTCTGCAGTGCGGTTACTGCACCCCCGGAATGGTGATGGCGGCCACGTCGTTGCTGAAGGAGAATCCCAACCCGACCGAGGACGACATCCGCATCGGCCTCGAGGGCAACCTGTGCCGTTGCACGGGCTACCACAACATCGTGAAGGCCGTGCTCGCCGCGGCCGGGAAGTGAGCGAGCGATGATCCCCGCAGCATTCGATTACGTCCGCGCCTCGTCGGCGGCCGAAGCCATCTCGCTCATCGGTGAACACGGTTCCGATGCCAAGTTCCTCGCCGGTGGACACAGTCTCCTCCCGCTCATGAAGTTGCGCCTGGCCCAGCCCTCGGTGCTCGTCGACATCGGACGCGTCAAGGACCTCTCCTACGTGAAGGACGCCGGCGACCACATCGCCATCGGCGCCCTCACTCGCCACATGGACGTCGAGACGTCGTCGGTCCTGAAGCAGCACGTTCCGCTGCTCGCCCACGCGGCCGGCCACGTCGGCGACCCACAGGTCCGTCACCGCGGCACGATCGGTGGCTCGATCGCCCACGCCGATCCCGCATCCGATCTTCCCGCCACCACACTCGCGCTCGGCGCGACCTACGTCGTGCAAGGTCCGAAGGGAACCCGTGAGATCGCTGCGAGCGACTTCTACAAAGGATTCCTCGAATCGGCCCTCGCTCCCGACGAGATGCTCACCGAGATCCGCGTACCCAAGATGAACGGTGCCGGCTGGAGTTTCCAGAAGTTCAACCGCCGCGCTCAGGACTGGGCGATCGTCGGTGTGGCCGCGTGGCGTCGTGGCAGCGAATCCGGTGTGGCTCTCGTGAACATGGGCCAGACACCCGTTCTCGCCTCGAGCGTGTCGTCGGCCATCGCCGGTGGTGCGTCGATCGCCGACGCCGCCGAGAAGGCCGTCGCCGAGGCATCGCCGAGCGCCGACAACAACGCGAGCGTCGAATACCGCACACATCTCGCCAAGGTGCTCGTGCGTCGCGCTCTCGAAACCGCCAGCGCCTGAACAGAGCGGGCCCGCTCGGCTCGCTCACCTGAACGTCGGATGAACCCCAGGTAGCCTGCTTCGTCGTGCTCGATGTGCGGACGGTGCGACGCGGCCTGCTCGCTCTCTACGGAGCCGTCTTCGTCTGGTCGTTCTTCGTCAACGGCCTACCCATCGCTCGGCTCGCCGTTCTCTCGTGGGTGGCGGCCGCGGTCGTCATCGCCCACGTGGGCCGACCCTGGCGTGATCAGCGTCGAATGACATTCGATCTGACGTTGTACGCCGCCATGTGGTTGTCGTACGACTACAGCCGCGGCATCGCCGACAGCTTCGACTTTCCGCTCCAGGTGGAGATGCCGCGCAACATCGATCGGGTGCTCTTCTTCGGAACCGACCCCAACGTGTGGGTGCAGGACGTGTTCCACCGCGACGACACTCCGTGGTACGAGGTGATCCTCTCCCTCGTCTACTTCACGCACTTCATCCTGCCGGTCGCCGTTGCGGTGGTGCTCTGGATTCGCAATCGAGATCAATGGGTCCGTTACGTCCGCCGATTCGCGACCGTGTTGTTCACCGGTGTGCTCATGTTCGTGTTGCTCCCCACTGCTCCGCCGTGGATGGCGGCGAGCAAACGCCATCCGTACCGGATCCTTCCCCCGCTCGAACGCACCACCGGTCGCGGTTGGTCGGAACTCGGTCTCGAGACGGTGACCTCACTTCTCATTCGCGGTCAGCAATGGGCCAACCCCACTGCTGCTTTCCCGTCACTGCACGCCGCTTTCGCACTCTTGGTGGTCGTTTTCTTCTGGCCTCGATTCACCCGCCGCTGGCAGAGGATCACCGCCGGTTCGTTCCCCCTGCTCATGGCCTTCAGCCTGGTGTACTTCGCCGAGCACTACGTGGCCGACATCCTGGCCGGCTGGATCCTCGTGGCCGGCTCGTTCTGGGTGTGGGGCCGGTACGAACGTTCGCGAGCCCTCCCTCGTTCGGTCTCGGCGCAGAACTAATCTCGCCTCGGAAGAGGTGAGACCGTGAGCAGCGTGGGTGACGACGAGTTCGACCCGCGGCATCTGGAGGCAATCGCTGACGCCGACCCCTATCCGTACTGGCTCGAGGACGCCGACGAGCCGGACACGAATCCCATGCTGGTCCGCACCGAGACGTGCGACCTCTGTGTGGTGGGTGGCGGATACACCGGACTCTGGACCGCGATCATCGCGAAAGAACGCGACCCGTCGCGAGACGTGGTTCTCATCGACGCCCACGAAGTGGGCTCGGCGGCCAGTGGACGCAACGGCGGTTTCATGGACGCGTCGCTCACTCACGGCATCGCCAACGCTCAGGAACGTTTCCCCGACGAAGTCGAGGTCCTCGAAGAACTCGGTTTGCAGAATCTGCGGGAGATCGAGATCGCCATCAAGAAGTACGGGATCGACTGCGACTACGAACGCACCGGATCGATCGACGTCGCCTACTCGAGTCACGCGCCGAGTTACCTCGACGAGTTGCGGGAGGACTTCCAGCAACTGCGATCACTCGGTCAACGCGTCACGTGGCTCGACGCCGACGAGATGCAAGCCGAAGTGCACTCCCCCACCTATTCGGGCGGACTTTGGCACCACGACGGCGCCGCCCTCGTCGATCCGGCCCGTCTCGCCTGGGGACTGAAAGCCGCCGCCGAATCCCTCGGCGTGCGCATCTACGAAGACACCAAGGCCACGTCCCTCGAACGTGATGGAGTCGGCGTGATGGTGCACACACCACTCGGAAAGGTTCGTGCCGGCAAGGTCGCTCTCGGCACCAACGCGTTCAAGCCTCTGTTGCGTCGGCTCGGGCACTACATCGTGCCGGTGTACGACTACTGCATGGTCACCGAGCCACTCACCGACGAGCAACTCGACCGCATCGGTTGGAAGAATCGTCAGGGACTGTCCGACATCCCGAACCAGTTCCACTACTACCGGCTCACCGCCGACAACCGCATTCTGTGGGGCGGTTACGACGCCGTGTACTACTTCCGCGGGAAGATGGCCATCGAACAGGAGAGTCGACCCGAGACGTGGGCCCGTCTCAGCAAGCACTTCTTCACGACGTTCCCTCAACTCGACGACGTGACGTTCTCGCACGCGTGGGGCGGGGCCATCGACACGTGCTCGCGCTACTCGGTGTTCTGGGGTCGGGCGATGGGCGGACGCGTGTCGTACGCGCTCGGATACACCGGACTCGGAACCGGCGCCTCTCGATTCGGCGCCGAGGTGATGCTGGACCTACTCGACGGCCGACGATCGATCGCCACCCAGACCGACTTCGTGAAGTCGAAGCCCGTGCCGTTCCCTCCCGAACCCTTCAAGTTCGTCGGCATCCAGGCCACGCGCTGGAGCCTCGATCACGAGGACAAGACCGGCAAGCGCAATCTGTGGTTGAAGACTCTCGACCGTCTCGGTCTCGGTTTCGACAGCTGACGGCGTCGGCTGCTCGCGTCGATCAGAGGCGTTCGATGATGGTGACGTTCGCCTGACCGCCACCCTCGCACATCGTCTGCAGACCCCAACGACCGCCGGTGCGCTCGAGTTCGTGCAGAAGGGTCGTCATGAGGCGAGCACCCGTTGCGCCGAGCGGATGTCCGAGCGCGATGGCACCACCGTTGACGTTGACCTTGGCGTGATCGGCACCGGTTTCGCGCATCCAGGCCATGACGACCGGGGCGAACGCTTCGTTGATCTCGACCAGATCGATGTCGTCGATCGTCATCTTGGCTTTCTGCAGTGCGCGCTTGGTGGCCGGAATCGGAGCCGACAGCATCATGATCGGATCATCGGCGAGCACGCTCATGTGATGGATTCGCGCCCGCGGGGTGAGGCCGTGGGCCTTGACGGCGGCTTCGTTCGCGATGAGGAGCGAGGCCGAGCCATCGGAGATCTGACTGGCGCAGGCGGCGGTGAGTTTGCCCGTCGGGGTGAGCGTGGGCAGCGAACGGATCTTCTCCGGGTTCGGTTCGCGCGGACCCTCGTCGTGCGAGACACCGTTCAGCGGGGCGATCTCGGCCTCGAAACGACCCTCGGCCCGAGCACGGATGGCCCGCTTGTGCGACTCCATCGCGAACTCTTCCATTTCCTCACGGGTGAGATTCCACTTGTCGACCATCATCTCGGCGCCGACGAACTGGCTCACTTCACCGGTTCCGTAGCGAGTGGTCCAGCCCGGAGATCCGGTGAAGGGATCGTCGAAACCGAGCGCCTGACCGGCGGTCATGGCCGACGAGATCGGGATCATCGACATGTTCTGCACGCCACCGGCGACGACGAGATCCATGGTCCCGCTCATCACGGCCTGGGCGGCGAAGTGCACGGCCTGCTGGGCCGAACCGCACTGACGATCGATCGTGGTTCCGGGCACGTGTTCGGGCAGTCCGGCCGTGAGCCAGCACGTGCGAGCGATGCATCCGGCCTGCGGGCCGACGGAGTCGACGTTGCCGAACACCACGTCGTCGATGGCGTTGGGGTCGACCCCCGTGCGCTCGATGAGGGCACGAATGCTGTGGGCGCCCAGATCGGCGGGATGGACGGCGGACAGTCCACCACCTCGCTTCCCGACGGGAGTGCGAACGGCATCGACGATGTAGGCCACGGGGGACCCTGACACGGGGGAAGAACTCATACCCCCACGCTAATCCGACCCCCGAATTTCACCCACTCTGTAGCGCAGGTTCACCCTGGCGGTAGCGAACGCTACAGAGTGGGCGAATTTCGCTGAAAAAGTGGGGGTCAGTTGGCGGCGGCGGCGAAACCGGCTTCGAGGTCGGCGAGGATGTCCTTGATCGACTCCAGGCCCACGCTCAAGCGAATGAGGCCCGGGTCGACTCCCGCCGACTTCTGCTCGTCCTCGGTCAACTGACTGTGCGTCGTGCTCGACGGCTGGATCACCAGGCTGCGCACGTCACCGATGTTGGCCACGTGACTGTGCAGGTTGAGTCCGGCCACGAACTTCTCACCGGCCGGGCGTCCACCCTTGATGTTGAACGCCAGCACCGAACCGAAGCCACGACCACCGAAATACTTCTTGGCCCGGTCGTGCCACGGACTCGACGGCAGGCCCGCGTAGTTGATGCTCTCGACCTGCGGGTGCTTGGCCAGGAATTCGGCCACGGCGTGAGCATTGCTCCAGTGGCGCTCCATGCGCAGTGACAGAGTCTCGAGACCCTGCAGCAACAAGAAAGCGTTGAACGGCGACACCGCCATGCCCAGGTCGCGCAGCAACTGCACACGCGCCTTCAGGATGTACGAGCCGGCGCCGAGAGCCGGCCAGTACGCCAAACCGTGGTAGCTCGGATCGGGTTCGGTGAAGTTCGGAAAACGACCCGACGCCGAGAAGTCGAACTTTCCACCGTCGGTGATCGATCCGGCGATCGACGTGCCGTGTCCACCAACGAACTTGGTGAGCGAGTGAACGACGATGTCGGCACCCCACTCGAGCGGACGAATGCCGTACGGAGTCGGCACGGTGTTGTCGAGGATGAGCGGGACGCCCACGTCGTGGGCGACCTTGGAGACACCTTCGATGTCGAAGATGTCGTTGCGGGGGTTGGCCAACACTTCTCCGAAGAACGCCTTGGTGTTCGGACGCACGGCCGACTTCCATTGCGCGAGATCGTGCGGGTCGTCGACGAACGACACGGCGATTCCCATCTTGGGCAGCGTGTAGTGCAGAAGGTTGTAGGTACCGCCGTACAGCGAGGGCGACGCCACGATGTGGTCGCCCGCCTCGGCGAGGGTGAGGATCGACAACGTCTCGGCGG
Organism: Actinomycetota bacterium; assembly: GCA_041174985.1. Classification (GTDB taxonomy): domain Bacteria; phylum Actinomycetota; class Acidimicrobiia; order Acidimicrobiales; family Ilumatobacteraceae; genus Casp-actino8. The sequence goes on from JBEDFW010000088.1 coordinate 13,723, forward strand.
CCTGACCCGACGACACCACGAGCGTGCCCGGGAGTCCGATGGCCGTGGTCACGCCACCTTCGAGAGCATTCACACGCGCCTCGACCGCCAACTGCGTGGGGTTCATGATGCGGGTGTAGATGTTGCCCACTTCGGCCAGCGCGAAGAGATTGGCCGCGTGGGTGGAGTCACGGAACTCGTAACTCGTGGTCTGGTAGATCGGGACGGCACGAGCGCCGGTTGCCGGATCGGGATCGCCACCGACGTGGATCTGCTTGGTCTCGAAACCCCACTCTGCTGACATGAAAAGTGCCCTCCTGGACGTACTTCGACGACGAGGAGGGCACCTTAGCGACTAATTCCCGACTCAACAAGTCGGAATTAGAAAATTGTGGGTCGAGCGGGTCAGCCGCCCGAGGCTTCGCTGACCTTCTGCTTGCCGGCCGAGATCCAGGGCATCATCGACCGCAGGCGCTTGCCCACCTCTTCGATCTGATGGTCCTGACCGGCCTTGCGCAGCGAGTTGAACTTCTCGCGACCGCTCTCGCTCTCGGCGATCCACTCCTTGGCGAACTTGCCGGACTGGATCTCCTTGAGAATCTTCTGCATGGTCTTCTTGGTCTGGGGTGTGATCACGCGCGGACCGCGCGTCACGTCGCCGTACTCGGCGGTGTCGCTGATGCTGTAACGCATACCGGCGATGCCCTCTTCGTACATGAGGTCGACGATGAGCTTCACTTCGTGCAAGCACTCGAAGTACGCCATCTCGGGCTGGTATCCGGCCTCCACGAGGGTCTCGAAGCCGGCCTGCACGAGTGAGGTGAGTCCACCGCACAACACGACCTGCTCACCGAAGAGATCGGTTTCGGTCTCTTCCGAGAACGTGGTCTCGATGATGCCGGCTCGACCGCCACCGATCGCCGACGCGTACGACAGCGCGACCTTCTTGGCGTTACCCGTTGCGTCCTGCTCGACCGCGATCAGACACGGAACGCCGCCACCTTCGGTGTAGGTACGGCGCACCAGATGGCCCGGACCCTTGGGGGCGATCATGATCACGTCGACGCCCTTCGGCGGACGAATGCGCTTGAAGCGAATGTTGAAGCCGTGCGCGAACGCGAGCGCCTTGCCAGCCTTCATGTAGCGCTTGATGTGCGCGTCATAGGTGGCCTTCTGCTCGGTGTCGGGCATGGTGAGCATGATCACGTCGGCCCACTTGGCGGCGTCGGCGATCGACTTCACTTCGAGACCGGCGGCCTGAGCCTTGGCGGCCGACGAGGAACCCTCGCGCAGACCCACCACCACGGGCACACCGCTCTCTTTCAGGTTGAGCGCATGAGCATGGCCCTGCGATCCGTAGCCGATGATGGCGACCTTGCGTCCCTTGATGACCGAGACGTCGCAATCCGCGTCGTAATACATCTTTGCTGCCATGTTCAACTTGCCTTTCCCTTGACGGCACGCAAGCGCGCCTCTTTGTCGAGTTTCGGTAGGGCCACGCGGCCGGTTCGTTGGAGCTCAACGATGCCGTAACCACGCAGCAATTCCTCGAAGTCGTCCAGTTTTTCCGGACTTCCCTCGAGAGAAACGGTGATCGCCTCCACACCCACGGCGAGGATCTTGCCCTCGAAGATGTTGGCGAGCTCGACCACTTGGCCGCGCTCTTCGGCGCTGATCCGCACCGTTGCGATCATGAGCTCGCGCTCGACCGAACGACGGGGATCGAGTTCGCTGATCTTCACGACGTCGATCAGCTTGAAGAGTTGCTTGACGATCTGCTCGAGCGGCGCCGACTCGACGTCGACCACGATCGTGATACGCGACAGATCGGGATCCTCGGCCGGTGCGACGGCCAACGAGAAGATGTTGTAACCGCGACGAGCGAAGAGGCTGGCGACGCGCGCCAACACACCCGGACGGTTCTGAACGAGCACCGACAGGATGTGGTGCGCCGGCATCGATGCTGAAGTGCTCATCGCAGTGACTCCCGGATGCGGTTCTGCGCGGGGTGCAGAAGGATGTCGTCGTTGCTCTGTCCGGCCGGAACCATCGGGAAGACCTTCTCGCTGGCGTCGACACGGAACTCGACCACGACCGAACGGTCGTCGATGCTGTTGGCCTTCTCGATCGCCGGTTGGACCTCTTCGGGGCTCTCGACGCGAATGCCGACGCAACCCATCGCCTCGGCCCACTTCACGAAATCGGGAACCTCGGGCGACAAGTAGACCTCGCTGTAACGCTCTTCGTAGAACATCTCCTGCCACTGACGAACCATGCCGAGGTACGAGTTGTTGAGAACGGCCACCTTGATCGGAATGCGCTCGACGCTCGCCGTCACGAGTTCCTGCGCGGTCATCTGGAAGCAACCGTCGCCGTCGACCGCCCACACGGTGCGATCGGGTCGACCGACCTTGGCCCCGATGGCGGCGGGAATCGAGAATCCCATGGTTCCGAGACCACCCGAGTTCACCCAGGTGTACGGCTCCTTGAAGTTCCAGTACTGCGACGACCACATCTGGTGCTGACCGACGCCCGAGCACAGAATCGTTCCCTCGGGTGACAGGTCGCGCAACTGCTCGAGGCAGTACTGCGGCTTGAGCGCGTCACCGGGCTCGGCTGCTTCGTAGTGCAACGGGAACTGCTCGCGCCATCCGCTCACGCGACTCTTCCAGGCCGAGATGTCGGCCTTCGCAACACCGGACTGCAGGAGATCACGAATCGCCTTGATGATCTCTTCGATCACGAGGCGACAGTCGCCCACGATCGGGACGTCGGGGCGACGCACCTTGCCCTGTTCGGCCGGATCGATGTCGACATGGATGATCTTGGCGTCGGGTGCGAACGTGGCCACCTTGCCGGTGATGCGGTCGTCGAAACGAGCGCCGAGCGTGACGAGAAGATCGCTCTTCTGCATCGCGGTGACGGCGGTGGCGTTGCCGTGCATGCCCGGCATACCGAGACACAGCGGGTGATCGTCCGGAATCGCTCCACGCGCCATCAGCGTGGTGACCACCGGAGCATCGACGAGTTCGGCCAGTTCGAGCAGCGCCTCGGCGGCTCGCGCCTTCAACACGCCACCTCCGACGTAGAGCACCGGTTGCTTGGCCTCCAGGATGAGACGCGCTGCTTCTTTGATCATGCGCGGATGACCCTTCAGCGTCGGGCGGTAACCCGGCAGGCTGTCGGCGACCTCGTCGTCGGTGGGCCAGTGCCACGTCATGGAATTCTGCAGCACGTCCTTGGGCAGGTCGAGCAGAACCGGTCCGGGTCGACCCGTGGTGGCGATGTGGAACGCCTGACGCACCATGAGCGGGATCTCATCGGGCGACATGATCAGTTCGTTGTGCTTGGTGACGCTGCGCGTGATACCAACCGTGTCGCACTCCTGGAAGGCGTCGGTTCCGATCGCAGTCGTCGACACCTGTCCGGTGATGCACACCATCGGAATCGAATCCATGAAGGCATCGCACAGCGGAGTGACCATGTTGGTGGCCGCCGGACCCGACGTCACCATGGCCACGCCGGGACGTCCGGTCACGTGCGCGTAGCCCTCGGCCATGTGGCCGGCGCCTTGCTCGTGCCGCACGAGAATGTGGCGGATCGGACTGTTCAGCAACGGGTCGTAGGCCGGCAGGATGCAGCCGCCAGGCAATCCGAAGATGGTGTCGACCCCTTCGCGCTCGAGAGCTCGGATGAGGGCCTGTGCTCCTGTGATCTTCTCGGTCATGTCGTGTCCTGTTGTGGTGTGGGTGAGTGAGCCGGGAAATGAAACGGCCTCCCACTTGGGAGGCCGGGGGACGCGTTCGAATTGTGGGCGAACGCGTCTACACGAGTACTACGACGATGGAGGTCGTGGCGATCGCGTTCATCGCCTCCGAGTCTGCCAGGCCGATGCAGCGGTTCACAACCTGTCGGCTCGTCTGCTTCACGCCGGGAACGCGCCCTGGAGGCGGGCGGCGGCGAGAGTGTTCTCGAGGAGGCAGGCAATGGTCATGGGGCCGGTCCCTCCGGGCATCGGGGTGATGGCCCCGGCCACGGCCTGCACCGCGTCGAAGTCGACGTCGCCGACGATCCCGGCCTCGGTGCGGGAGATGCCCACGTCGATCACGGTGGCACCGGGCTTCACATGGGCTGGGGTGATCATGCGCGCCACACCGGCGGCTCCGATCACGATGTCGGCCTCACGGCACAAGTCGGTCACGTCTCCCGAGCGACTGTGAGCGATCGTGACGGTGGCGTCGATCCCCTTGCGGGCGAGCAACACCGACAGCGGCAGGCCCACCAACATCGATCGACCCACCACGACCGCGCGCTGTCCCGAGGTCGGGATCCGATAGCGCTCGAGGAGGCGGAGCACGCCGAGCGGAGTGCATCCGACCAGCCCCGGCAGACCGCGCATGAGTCGTCCCATCGATTCGGTGGTGAGACCGTCGACGTCCTTGTCACCAGGGATGAGCCGTAGAACCGCCTCTTCGTCGTACGCCGGGTCGGTTCCGGCCGGCAACGGACTCTGCACGAGGATTCCGTGCACCGTCGGGTCGGCGGCCAAACGCGCGACCACGTCCTCGACGGCTGCCTGACCGGCGTCGGCGGCGAGGATCTCGTTCCGGCTAACCATGCCGGCCTTGGCGGCCTGGACGTGCTTGTTGCGGACGTAGCGCTGGCTCGGGCCATCGTCGCCCACCAACACCGTGGCCAGGCA
>JBEDFW010000089.1:0-4606 GCA_041174985.1 Actinomycetota bacterium
CGGTGGCGCTCCTTCCGATCGCCCAAGAGGCGGCTCGAGACGCGGGTCTGGGGGATGTCGCCGGTGTGGGAGTGGGTGGCGGATCCGACGGGAACTTCACGGCGGCGGCGGGTGTGCCGACCCTCGACGGGCTGGGAGCGGTGGGTGGTGGTGCTCACGCCGACCACGAGTGGATCGACGTGACGGTGATGCCGGCCCGAGCGGCCTTGGTGACCGGCCTCTTGGCCCGTCTCCTCACCCCCCACTGACCATCGAAATTCGCCCACTCTGTAGCGCAGATTCACCCTGGCGGTAGCGAACGCTACAGAGTGGGCGATTTTGCTCAGTGGGGAGGGGGGTCGCGTTCGTCGAGGAAGCGCTGGAATTCGGCGGCCAGGTCGTCGCCGCTCGGAAGTTCGGCCTCCGCTCGCCGATCGAACTCGATCTCGAGCATCCGCACGTACGCCCGCGCCTTGTCGTCCTCGGCCACGGCGTCGTCGTGCAACGACCGCCAGCGTTCGATCTCCTCGCTCAACTCGGCGTGTCGCGTGGGCACTCCGAGCACGTGCTCGAGGTGACGCAACAGAGCTGCCGACGACTGTGGATGATCGGCGTTGCCGAGATAGTGCGGCACGCCCACCCGCAACGAGATCGCCGGGAGTTCTTCACGTTCGAACTGCTCTTGCAACACGCCGGCGACACCGGTCATGCCTTGGTACGACGGGCGGCTGAGTCCGAGGGTTCGCGCCAACTTGGCGTCGACGGTGCTACCGACGACCGGTGGAACGCGCGTGTGCGGAATCGCGTCGGCCGCGGCGCCGATCGTGACGAGCGCTTCGCAACCGAGACGTGTGTAGGTCGCCAGGACGCAACGTACGTAGGTGCGCCAGCGCACGTGGGGTTCGACGCCGGACATCACGACGACGTCGCGCGCACCGCCCGGGAAACGCAACGCCACGATGTCGTTGCTCGGCCACGCGATGAAGCGATCCCCGTCCTCGTCGAGACGAGCCTCAGGACGGTTCTGAGTGAAGTCGTAGAAAGGATCGGGTTCGATCGACGCGATCTCGTCGATCAACTGATCCTCGAGAAGATGCTCGAGGGCCTTGGTCGCCGCCCGCGCCACGTCGAACCAGCCGGTGAGCGCCACGACCAGCACCGGTCGCCGCAACGGTGACGACACTCCGTGCCAGGTGAGTACGTCAGCGACCTCCATACGAGGAGTCTGTCAGCCCCGGAGCCGTTCGACGACGTGATCGACACATCGGGTGAGTGCCTCGACGTCGGACGGATCGATCGCCGGGAACGTCCCGACCCGCAGTTGGTTGCGACCGAGTTTGCGGTAACTATCGGTGTCGACGATGCCGTTGGCGCGCAACACGGCGCAGATCTGGTTGGCGTCGACGCCTCCATCGGCAGGTGCAACGATGTCGATCGTCGCCACGACCTCGGAACGCATCGACGGGTCGGCGACGAAGGGTGACGCCCAACTGCGTGACTCGGCCCACGAGTAGAGGATCGACGACGAGCTCTTGGAGCGGGCATTGCAGGCAGCCAGTCCACCGATCTCGTTCATCCACCGAACCTGTTCGGCGAACATCACGAGCGTCGCGACCGCCGGTGTGTTGTAGGTCTGGTTGGCCACCGAGTTGTCGAGGGCGATCTTGAGATCGAGTGAGGCGGGAACCCAACGCTTCGACGCATCGATGGCAGCGATTCGCTCGAGGGCGCGGGGAGAACAGGCGGCGATCCAGAGCCCGCCGTCGGATGCGAAACACTTCTGGGGGGCGAAGTAGTAGACGTCGACTTCGGCGGGGGACCACATGAGACCACCGGCGGCCGACGTGGCATCGACGACGACCAGCGCTTCACCCGAACCAGCCGGGCGCAGGAGGGGCATCATCACTCCGGTCGAAGTCTCGTTGTGGGTGAAGGCATAGGTGTCGACGGAAGGATCGACGATCGGTGTCGGATGCGCGCCCGGATCGCACTTGACCACGATCGGATCAGCGAGGTGCGGTGCGGCCGCCGTCGCCTCGGCGAACTTCGACGAGAACTCGCCGAACACCAGGTGCTCACTGCGTCGATCGACCAGGCCGAAGGTGGCGACGTCCCAGAAGACGGTCGAGCCACCGTTGCCGAGCACGATCTCCCAGCCGTCGGGGAGGCCGAACAGATCACGCAGTCCCGATCGAATGGTTCCGACGAGGTTCTTGACCGGGGCCTGACGATGCGAGGTGCCGAGGATCGATCGCCCGGCCGCGGCGAGCGCGGCGACTTGTTCGTCTCGAACCTTCGACGGTCCGCAACCGAAACGGCCGTCACGTGGCAACAGGTCGGTGGGAAGACGAATGGAGGAGGGGTCGGTTGCGCTCACTGTGCAAGCATGGCAGGCATGAGTTCGTCTCCCCAACGAAATCGCACGTCGGCCCGTTTGGCCGCCATTGCGGAATCCGCCACACTCGCCGTCGACGCCAAGGCCAAGGCGCTCAAGGCGGCGGGGGAGAACGTCATCGGTTTCGGGGCCGGTGAGCCCGACTTCCCGACTCCCGAACACATCGTCGAGGCCGCGGTGAAGGCATGTCGCGATCCGAAGATGCACCGCTACACGCCGGCAGCCGGATTGCCCGAATTGCGCGAGGCGATCGCGGCCAAGACACTCCGCGACAGTGGATTCTCGACGACGGCGAATCAGGTGTTGGTCACGAATGGTGGCAAGCACGCGGTGTTCACCGCCTTTGCCGCTCTGTGTGATCCGGGCGATGAAGTGATCGTCCCGGCTCCTTACTGGACCACGTATCCCGAAGCCATCGTCCTGGCCGGTGGTGTGCCGGTGATCGTCGACACCGACGAGGAGACCGGTTTTCGGGTCACGATCGAACAACTCGATCGAGCTCTCACTCCCCGCACCAAGGTCCTCTTGTTCGTGTCGCCCGACAATCCGTCCGGAGCGGTGTACCCACCCGAAGAGGTGAAAGCGATCGGCGAGTGGGCGGTGGCCAACGGAGTCTGGGTGATCACCGACGAGATCTACGAACACCTCACCTACGGCCCGCACCGGTTCGCGAGCATGCCGACGCTCGTTCCCGATCTCGCCGAGCAGTGCCTCATCGTCAACGGAGTGGCCAAGACCTACGCCATGACGGGTTGGCGAGTGGGATGGATGATCGGTCCGTCCGACGTGATGAAGGCGTCGATCAACTTCCAGAGCCACGCCACGTCCAACGTGAGCAACGTCGCCCAGGTCGCCGCGCTCGCCGCCGTGTCGGGTGATCTCTCGGCCGTGGCCATGATGCGCGAAGCGTTCGAGCGTCGCGGCAAGCGCATGCATCAGATGCTGAGCGCGATTCCCGGGGTCACCTGCCTCGAACCTCAGGGTGCTTTTTACTGTTATCCGAACGTGTCGGGACTGTTCGGTAGATCGCTGAACGGCAAAGTCGCTCACAACAGCATGGAACTGGCCGACCTGATCCTCTCGGAAGTCAAAGTTGCGCTCGTTCCCGGCGAAGCCTTCGGCTCACCGGGATACGCGCGATTCTCCTTCGCCCTCGGAGACGCCGATCTCGAAGAGGGGATCGGTCGCATCGCCGAGCTCGTGTCTCGCTCCTGATTCGGACGACACGGTCGGTTTCACCACCAGAGCGAATGGTGGGCGGCGACGATCGACAAGGTCACCAACACCGTGATCTCACCGCACTGTTCGATCGCACCGAGCACGTCGCCGGAGAATCCGCCGATCTTGCGTCGTGACCACGCGGTGAGCAGCGTCGCCGACACGACGACCGCGGCGAGCGCGGCGGCCGACCACCAGCCGATGAGCACCAGGGTCAGCGACAGCGTCGCCACGATTCCGAACGCACTCGATCCGCGCCGCAGTCGCGCCACGTAATCGGCACCGAGACCCTCGCCGGTCGCCGGTCGCGCGAGCAGCATGGTTCCCACCGCACCGGCGCGGGCGAGGCCGTGCGCCGTGACGGCTCCGGCGAAGGCCACCCTGGGTCCAGCGGCGACCAGTGCACCGAGGGCTACGAAACGCAGCGCCACCGACGACACCAACGCGACCACGCCGTACGTGCCGTGACGAGAGTCCTTGAGGATGCGCAGGCGATCCTCCCGAGTCCATCCGCCCACGAACGCGTCGGCCACGTCGCCCAGCCCGTCTTCGTGGAAGGCACCAGTCACGAGGAGACCGATCACGATCGCCACACCCGCCGCGACCGAAGGTGACGCCCACGGTTCGAGTGCGGCGGCCACTCCGCCCACCAACGCTCCAATGACGAGTCCGACGATCGGGAACCACGGAACGGATCGAGCCGTGTCGAGCGAACGCGAAGTTCGGAACGGCACTCGTGTGAGGAAGACGAGAGCACCGAGGAAGCCGGTCACGAGATGCTCCTCACCGTTCGGGGCCGAAGAATTCGGAGAACGTCGGTACGTCGGTCACGGCGACGCACGCCATGCGAACGAGCGGTACCGCCACCATCGCTCCGCTGGCTTCGCCGAGTCGCAGGTCGAGATCGAGAATCGGCGTCAGGCCGATGCGATCGAGCAATCGTCGGTGACCCGGCTCGGCCGAGCAGTGTCCGGCGAGACAGTGATCGAGTGCATCGGGTCGGATGGCGTGCAA
>JBEDFW010000090.1:0-20253 GCA_041174985.1 Actinomycetota bacterium
CCCGAGCTTCCCGGAACCGGACTCGGTGCGCTCACGTACGCGTTCCGGGAAGCTCGGGTGAGATTCCCCAGACGACCGGTCCGGTGGCGAGCGCCGGAGCGAAGACGCGCTCGTCGGTGAAGAAACTGCGCATCACGTCGGCGGCACTCATCGAACTCCAACGCAACAGACGTCCGACGCCACGACCGCCGCGCGCGACGACGGTGCGAATCAGGGAGCCTCGCCACGGTCCGGCCGCGGCGGCGTCGAGAACGAGTCGAGCGATGGGAATCGCCGCCCGGGCGTATCGTCGGTAGTTGTCGGCTTCGTGGGGATGTGTGCGTCGGAGTTCCTCGACGGTGTCGTCGACCGACTTCCAGACCGACCACGCTGAACCACCGTCCCAGGACAGGTTGAGTTGCGAAGGTTCGACGTCGAGATACTGCAGACCATGCGACGCGAGATCGAGTTCGTCGTGAACGTCGGTCGTGCGAAAGGTGATGTGGTCGCAGTTGCAGATGTTGACCGTGGCACCACCGAAACGCTCGGAGGCCGAACAGCCGCCCACGTCGGAGCGAGCTTCGAGGAGCACGGCGCGCAGACCCGCTCGAGCGAGGTAATTGGCGGCGATCAGGCCGTTGTGACCGGCGCCGATCACGACCACGTCACACGACGACGGAAGGCTGCTCATGACACATTGATCCTCTCACGGGATTCTCTCACGGAGGAGATACGGGGCAAGTAGTGTCGAAGCGTGTCCCGTCACATCGAGCATCTACGGGGTCCCGATGTCGCCGGTGCTCTCACCGCGAAGTCGGTGATCGTCCAACCTCTCGGAGCGATCGAGCAACACGGGCCCCATCTGCCACTCAACACCGATCTGGCCATCGCAACGGCCGTCGCCGAGGCCGCGGTGCCGCGTGCCGTGGACGCCGGTGTCGACGCTTGGCTCCTTCCACCTCTCGCGTACACCAAGAGCAACGAACACGCTTGGAACGCCGGCACGGTCTGGCTCTCGGCGCGCACGATGCTCTCGGTTCTCGAGGACATCGGACGATGCGTTGCGGCGACAGGGGCTCGCAAGTTGGTGTTCCTCAATGGTCACGGAGGCAACAGTGCTCTCGTCGCGGTGGCCAACCGTGAACTTCGACTGCAGTTCGGTCTCGAGACGTTCTTGGCTCATCCGACCCAGCCGGCCGATCAGGGCGGAGCGTCACCCCCGTCGGAACTGGGCATGGGAGTGCACGGAGGCACCGACGAGACCTCGATGATGCTCCATCTCCATCCCGAGCTCGTCGACATGTCGCGGGCCGTTCGTGACGTACCCGAACACCTGGCCACCAATCGTCACGTGCGATTCGGCGGCTCGGTCGCTTTCGGTTGGTTGAGCAACGACTTCGGAGATCACGGCCACATCGGTGATCCGACCCAAGCGACGCCCGAACTCGGTCGCCAACTGTTCGACGGTGCGGTCAGGACCTTCGTCGAAGTTCTCGGCGAAGTGGCGACGTTCCGACATCGGATCTGAGCCCGGACGCGAAACAGGGGCCGGTTTCCCGACCCCTGTTTCACACTCGTACCGGTCACAGACCGTTCACGACGTCGGTCACAGACCGTTCACGATGTCGGTCAGAGACCGATGGACGTATCGATGAACTCGTTCGTGTAGATCTGCTCTGCGGTGAGATCGGCCGGCACGCTGAGGCCGGCGCCCTTCATCTGCTCGAGCACCTTGTCGGCTCGTTCGAGGTCGAAGTCGCCCAGGGTCGAGTTCGAACCGTTGCCGACCAGGCCCAGGTCCTTCTGGGTCTGAACCGAGTACTCGGCCACACCTTCACCGTAGACCCAGAAGTCGGCGTACTTCTCGACGGCATCGATGATGATGGCGTTGGCGCGAGCCGGGTCGTTGATGAAGTCGATCGCAGCCTGCTGAACGATCGGGACGAACTTCTTGAGGCAGTCCGAGAGCTCTTCTTTCTGCTCGGCGCGGATGGCGAGCGGAGCGGCGTAGATCTCGAAACCGGCGTCGTGGATCAGTTCGTACGCGACGTCCTTGCCCCACTCGGTGAACTCGTTCTTGTACTGCCACGGCTCGGCCGAAGCGAAGCCCTGCTGAGCGATCTTTCCACCCTCGGCGATGAAACGCGTGGGTGCACCGTCGTACGACGGGTCGATCTGACCCTCGCTCACGACTCCCTCGGCCACGAACACTTCGAGGAAGGTTCCGCCACCGAACACGTTCATCGTGATGCCGGCCGCGCCGATGTCGGCGATGGTCTTCACGTCGGGATAGGTCTCGGGATCCCACATGATGATCTGCGGGTTGATCTCGAGCGGGGCCACGACGGCGAGAGTCTTGATCGAGTCGTAGCTGAACGCTGCGTCATCGGTCGAGATGTAGCCGAGCGTGATCGAATCGTCGGACGCCATGGTCGCCGAGACCGGCTGATAGCCGATGGCGGGTCCACCTGTACGCACTTCGATGTCGACGCCGGTGTCCTCGCCGGCCGAGTCGATCAACGAACCCTTGACGACCTTCTTGCCCGTGTCGACGGTGTAGTCGGCGCCGACCATCTGGTACAACGCGCCGTGCTCGGACTCAGGGAACCAGTCGGTCTGAACGACGATCGTGGCGGGACACGCGCCCGACAGCGACCCTTCGCCTCCTGATGCGCCTTCGGAGTCACCTCCGTCATCGCCTCCACACGCCGCCAGAGCGACGAGCGGTGCCGCCAGAATCAAGGCGACGGCCTTCCTGCTCACTTTCTTCACATGTCCTCCCCGGTTGTCATGAGGACGGCACTCGCCGGCCCCCGTTCACGAACCTTAGTTGCTCACTTTCGATCACTCGCCCGGTTGCTGGTGGTTGTACGAAAACTTCAATCTCCCGAAACACGGGATCGGTCGCCCCGCTTCGACTCGCGGGCCGGGCGACTACAGTCGGGTCGGAGTCGTACGACTCGGGAGGATCATGTCGGATAGCGCCCTGTCATTTCGCAACGTGTCGATGACGTTCCCGGACGGAACACGTGCCCTCGACGACGTGTCCTTCGACGTGGCCAAGGGCGAGTTCGTGACCATCGTCGGTCCGTCGGGCTGCGGCAAGTCGACCCTGTTGAAGATCGCTTCGGGTCTCCTCGAGGCCTCGTCCGGAGAAGTCGACGTGGACCGAGACCGCATCGGGTACGTGTTCCAGGACGCAACCTTGTTGCCGTGGCGAACCGTTCGCCGCAACGTCGAACTGCTGGCCGAACTCCACGGAATCGACAAGGCTGAACGCGCCTCGTTGGCCAAGGACGCGATCGAACTGGTCGGATTGTCCGGCTTCGAGAACCACTACCCGCGATCGCTGTCGGGTGGTATGCGAATGCGCGCCTCGTTGGCTCGAACGCTGACTCTGAAGCCACCGGTGTTCCTGATCGACGAACCCTTCGGAGCGGTCGACGAGATCACTCGCGAACGTCTGAACGAAGAGACGTTGCGACTCTTCGAACAGGAACGATTCGCCGGGCTGTTCATCACCCACTCGATCAGCGAGGCCGTCTTCTTGTCGACCAAGGTCTTCGTCATGTCGGCGCGGCCCGGGCGACTCGTCGCGTCGTACGACGTCCCGTTCGCGTATCCTCGCCGCCCCGAAATTCGATTCGATCCGGCTTTCGCCGAACTCTGCGGACAAGTGAGCCTGTCGCTGCGAGGAGCCCACGCATGACTCTCGAAGACCCGACGACGTTCGACCCGGTGGAAGCGATCCTCGCCGATGCCGGCACTCAGCCCGAAGCCAAGCGTTCACGTTCGTCGGCGGTGGCTTCGGTCGTTCTCCCGCCGGTCGCCGTCGGCGTCGGAATCATCGGCGTCTGGTACCTCATCAGTTACGCCTTCCTGGAGCCCCGTCGACGGTTCCTGCTTCGGCCACCGCACGAGGTGTGGCAGGTGGGATTCGCCGACTGGAACAACTTCTCGGACATGTTGGAAGGCATGTGGTCGAGTTCCAAGGTCGCGTTCTGGGGTCTTCTCATCGCGATCGCTCTGGGTTTTCTCCTCGCGATCTTGATGAGCCAGGCCAAGGTCGTGGAGCGGGCGATCTTCCCGTACGCGGTGGTGTTGCAAGCCATCCCCATCCTGGCCATCGTGCCGCTGATCGGTTTCTGGTTCGGCTACGGATTCTCGTCGCGAGTCCTGGTGTGCGTGATCATCGCTCTCTTTCCGATCGTGGTGAACACCCTGTTCGGTCTGCTCTCGGCGGATCAGGGAATGCACGACCTGTTCACTCTGCACAAGGCCAGTCGCGTGACCCGTCTGCGCCGACTCATGTTCCCCGCTGCGCTGCCGGCGGTCTTCGCCGGTCTGCGAATCTCCGCGGGCCTCTCGGTGATCGGGGCGATCGTCGGCGACTTCTTCTTCGGTCAGGGCGAAGTCGGTATCGGCCAGTTGCTCAAGCGATACGCCAACCGCCTCGAGGGAGAACAACTCTTCGCTTCGGTGATCCTGTCGAGTGCGCTCGGCGTCGGGGTGTTCTTGTTCTTCGGTTGGCTGTCGGGTCGGATCATCGGCAAATGGGCCGGAGAGTCACGCGGACGCTGAGGTCGACGACAACCGAGGCCGAATGTCGTGGGCGACATCGGTTCGCTGTTTCCACAGAGCCGGGACGATGTCGCGGTATGCGGCCACGATTCCTCGGTAGGGCCGAGGCAGGTCGGCGCCGATCAACCGGTGCAACTCGGGCAGGTTGTGATAGGGCACCGATGGGTACATGTGGTGCTCGAGATGGAAGTTCATGTTGAGGTACAAGAACCTCAGTACGACGTTCATGTGAACCGTTCGCGTGTTGAGCCGGTGATCGAGGACGTCCTCGGCCAGTCCGGCGTGCTGGGTGGTTCCGAACACGACCAACAGCCAACGTCCGTACAAAGAAGGCAGGCCGACGAGCATCATCGGGAGGAAGCTGCGCGAGGCGATCGACCAGGTGATGGTCGCGACCCACACCAGAACGTGGATCCGGCCCCAGAAAACGGCCCGCGCCGCTTCCCGAGGGGGGACGAAGTCGGCTTCGGTCGGGGTGAGGCGACCCATGACGTTGGCGGCGTACTTCTTGAATTCGGCCCACGTGCTCAAGATGCCGAACATGTCGGCGAAGATCTTCCAGAATCGAACGGGACGCTGATAGGCGATCTCGGGATCGCGTCCGACGATGATGGTGTCGGCGTGATGGCGGTGATGACTCCAGCGCCACGACACCGGTTCGCGGACGTCCATGAACGAGGCGAGGTGGTAGATGACGTCATTGGCCCAACGGGTTCGAAAAGCGGTGCGATGTCCGCATTCGTGCCACCGAGCATCGGATGCCGATCCGTACAGGGTTCCGTAGACGAAGGCCGCCGGCAGCGTCCACCAGGAGAGCCAGGTGACGACCAGCCACCAGGCTGCGGCCGCGGTGAGCGCGAGCCAGAGAATCGTGTGGAATGCAGCCGGCGAATTCTTGCGCTGCATGAGCGCGAGCAATCGTTCGCGGTCGACGGGCGAGTGATACCAAGTGGCTCCGGCCAGACCGTGTTCGACGGCGTTGTGGTTCTCCGGTCCGGTGAGCGAGTAGTCGCGGGCCACGGACCGATCATAGAGGTGGGTACTGTGTCGCCCAGTGAGTCGAGCATGACGAGACGAGCATGGTGAGACGAGCATGGTGAGACGAACATGGTGATCGAGTGGTTGACCTTCGACGTCGCCGAGGACGAGCGGGCCGAGTGGTTGCTGGTCGAGGAGAACGTCTGGAGTCGTTTTCTCGAGGCGCAGGCCGGATTCGTCCGCAAACAGATGTGGGTCGAAGTCGACGATCCGGGGCGTGTGCACGCGGTGATCTGGTGGAACAGCCTGGAGGAGTGGAAGCGCATCACCCCCGAGACCGTGATCGAGGTCGACGGGCGAATGGGAGCCTTCTTTCGCGCTTGCACGATGCGCGTGTTCGACGTCGTTCGCGACTCCTGAACCCGCGCGGTCAGTTCACGATGCGTCGCAGGTGATCGAAGGTTCGCAGCGCGTCGTCGATCATCCCGCTGAGATCGCCACCGTCGACGAGGGCGAGTCCGAAACTGGTGGGGCGGTGGCGCACGACGAGCTCGGCCAGTCGCGGCGCGAGGGACGTCGCATCGCCGGCCATCGACCATCGATCCTCGGGTGATCGGTATCGAACCGATTGGTAGAGGGCGATCTCGATGGGACGATGCGCGTGGGCGTGCTCGATCACCGTGGACAACCGCTCGGTCTCGAAACCCGAGAGAAAGACTCCGTCGGCCTCACGTGAGGCGAGTCGATTGAGCTGTTCTCCCCGCGCGCCCACGTATTGCGGAATCGCGCGAGCCGGTGCGGCGTGTTCCGGTGGTCGATAGTGCTCGTTCGCCGTTCGTGAGACGACCGCTCGCGCGATTCGCAGTGCGTCGCGTACGACCCCGACCGGTCGGGTGGTCGACAGTCCGAACGGATCGAGGGATTCGTGTCCACCGACTCCCCATCCGAGAGTGACTCGTCCGGCCGCGAGTTCGTCCACGGTCATGGCCGAAGCGGCGACTGCTCCGGCGTGACGCAAGAGGGGGGAGGTGACACCGATGCCGAATCGAATACGAGAGGTGCGTTGACTCGCCGCGGCGAAGATCGCCATGGGTTCTCGAGCAACGCCCTCGTCGGCGACCCAGACCTCGTCGACGCCGGCTTCGTCGAGTCGGACGATCGCGTCGACGATGAGAGTGGCCGGGACGATCGGGTAGATCCAGACGCCGAATCTCACTGCGGACACCTCACCGACGGGACCTCACGAGTCGAGTCTCGCACGGGTCGATCGCTCGTCGCGTGGACTTCGACCGTGTCAGGATGTCGCCATGGGCCGTCGGGTGCTGCGCAATGCTCGAGACCGAAACGGGCGACGTATCGACGTGGCGATCGACGATCTCGGAACGATCGTCGACGTCTCCTCGTCGATCACCGCGACGACCGACGACACGGTGACCGACCTGGCCGGCTGGTTGCTCCTACCCTCCATGGTCGAACCACACGCTCATCTCGACAAGGCACTGACCGCCGACAAGGTCCCCAACCCGCGTGGCGATCTGATGGGAGCCATCGAGGCCTGGGTGGATGCGGCGGGTCGGGGAGTGTTCGGTCTCGACGAGATGACCGAGCGGGCCGTCGCTTCCTTGGAGCGGTTGGTCTATTCCGGTGTCACGCACGTGAGGACGCACGTCAACGTGGGTGAAGGCGATCCGGAACTCGTTCACCTGCGTGCCGTTCAGGCGGCGGCGCACGAGATGCGTGACCTGATGACGGTTCAGACCGTCGCGCTCATGCACTCGCCGTTGTCCGGTTCGGCCGGTGCCGAGAACCGGCGGTTCCTCGTGCGCGCCCTCGGACTCGGTGCCGATCTGGTCGGCGGTTGTCCGCATCTCGAAGTCGACGGAGCGGGAATGATCGAGGTGGCCCTCGATGCCGCCGAGGAAGCCGGAGTCGGACTCGATCTCCACGTCGACGAGACGCTCGACCCCTCGATGCTCACTCTCGTCGAGCTGGCGCGCCAGGTCAGTGACCGGGGCGTCACCGAGCCGGTGACGGCCAGTCATTGCGTGAGTCTCTCGATGGCACCGCTCGCTGAGCAGAATCGCATCGCGCGCGAGGTCGCCGGTGCGGGCATCTCGATCGTTGCGTTGCCCCAGACCAATCTCTTCCTTCAGGGGTGGGAGCACCCCACGGCGACACCGCGTGGGATCACCCCGATCGACGTGTTGCGGCGCAACGGAGTGGTGGTGGCAGGCGGAGGGGACAACGTGCAGGATCCGTTCAATCCGGTCGGAAGATCCGATCCGCTCGAGACCGCCGCCCTGCTCGTGATGGCGGCCCACCAGCGTCCCGAGGACGCATGGTCGATGGTCGCCGACGACGCCCGCCGGGTGCTCGGAGTGCGACCCGTCGACGTCGCGATCGGCAGCACCGCCGACCTGGTCGCCGTCGACACCGGATCGATTCGGTCGGCGATCGCCGAGGCGCCGGTGGCTCGACGAGTCTTCCGTTCGGGTCGTGAGGTCGCCGTGACGAGCACCTCACGACGGTTGCTGCGTGACCGGCACTCGTAAGAGTGACGACTGGTACTCTCGGTGTCGACGGGAGGTCGCATGAAGGTCGGAGCTTTCTTCTTCGGTGGAGTCGAGATGGACGACGCCGGTGGTGGTCCGCCGCACCCGATGGATCGTCGGTTCACCAACGATCAGATGTGGAAGGCGACTCTCGAGTACGTGAACTCGGCGATCGAAGCCGATCGTCTCGGGTTCGACTCGTTCTGGACGACCGAGCACCACTTCCAGTACGAGGGCTACGAGGTCATTCCCAATGGTCTTCTGATCTCGGCCTGGATCGCCGCGCAGACCAAGCGGATTCGCCTCGGTGCGATGTTCAACGTGGTTCCGCAATGGAACCCGATGCGACTGGCCGAAGACTTCGCCACGTTGCACAACCTGTCGGGTGGTCGAGGTCTACTCGGCGTCGGCCGCGGCACGGTGCCTCGTGAAGTGCTGCATCTGAACGACAAGGGAGTGTCGATCGGATCGCACGACAACCCCGATCAAGCGGCCGATGATGCGCTCAACCGCGAAGTCTTCGAGGAGTCGATGGAAATCGTTCGTCGAGCGCTCGACAACGAGACGTTCTCGTTCCAGGGCAAGCACTTCCAGATCCCGGTTCCGGGAATCCCTGATCGTGGAAGCACTGTTCAGGACCTCACTCTCGTCCCACGGCCGATCTATCCCTACGAGATCTGGCAGGCCGTCACGAGCCCGCCGACGCTCGACTACGTCGCGCGAGTCGGACACTCGGCGGTGTTCTGGAACCAGCACTACTCGTTCATCAAGCGTTTCTGGGATTCGTACGCCGAGAAGTACGCATCGGCCCACGGCGTGCCTCCGGCCGCGCACGAGAAGCGGATGCTCGTGATCTCGGTGCGAATCGAGGACTCTTACGAGAAGGCGTGGGCTTCGGCCACTCCGGGTCACGACGAGTTCTGGAAGTTCCTCGGACCGTACGGCTGGAGTCGCGGTTACATGGGCGAGGACGGCAAGCCGGCCAAGCCCGGTTTGATCCCGACTCTTCAGGAGTCGGTCGACAACAAGACGATCCTTCTCGGCACACCCGAACAGGTCGCCGAGGGTGTGCAGTTCTACAAGGATCTGCTCGGCCTCGAGTACATGACGATCTTCCCGCACATGCTCGGTGACTCGTACAAGAAGGCCGACGAGCAGATGGCCCGATTCATGAACGAAGTCGTCCCGTTGGTTCGATGATCGAACTCGGCGACGCGCTCGCGCGATTCCGCCCGTCCGATCCGGCCTTCGTGGCCGACCCGTATCCGGTCCTGTCTGCTCTGCGCGAAGCCGCGCCGGTTTTCCGCAACGAATCGACCGGCCAGTGGACGCTCACGCGCTTCTCCGACGTGTTCGAAACCCTGCGAGACCGTCGACTCGGGCGCAGCTACACGCATCTCTACTCGCACGCCGAGGTCGGTCGCCCCGAACCCGACTCGCGATGGTCGGCGTTCCACCAGCACGAACGGTGGTCGCTACTGTGTCTCGAGCCGCCTGATCACACTCGTATTCGTCGGCTGGTTTCCAAGGTCTTCACCCCCCGATCCGTGGCCGCGCTTCGGCCGACGATCGAAGGCCTGGCCGACGAGCTCCTCGATCGATGCGTCGAGCAAGGAAGTTTCGATCTTCTCGCCGACTACGCCCAGCCGTACTCGGTCGCCGTGATCTGTTCGATGCTCGGAGTGCCCAGGTCCGACACTCGTGCGCTCCTCGACTGGTCGCACACGATCGTCAAGATGTACGAGTTGTCGACGCCCGATCACGTGTGCCAGGCAGCCGATCGAGCCGCTGCCGAATACATCGCCTACACCAAGGATCTGATCGCCGAGAAACGCCGACGACCCGACGGTCTTCTGGTGTCGGAATTGGTTGCCGTGGAAGACGAAGGTGACGTGCTGACCGAGGACGAGATCGTCTCGACGACGATGGTTCTGCTCGAGGCCGGTCACGAGGCGACGGTCAACACTCTCGGCAACGGAACGTGGGCGCTGCTTCGGCATCCTGCGGAATGGTCGCGGCTCGTGAGCGGAGAGGTGGAAGCGCGCACGGCGATCGAAGAGTTGCTTCGATGGGACCCGCCGCTCCAGTTGTTCGAACGGTGGATCCTCGAGGACGACGTCGTGATCGCCGACCAATCCATGCGACGCGGCGAGGAGGTGGCGATGCTGTTCGGCGCGGCCCAACGCGATCCGCGCCGTTTCGTCGATCCGGATCGTTTCGACGTCGGACGAGGCGATCAGGCACACATCGGTTTCGGAGGTGGTGTGCATTTCTGTGTCGGCGCACCACTCGCTCGGCAGGAACTCGCCGTGTCGCTCGACGGCCTCGTTCGACGTTGCCCCGACCTCGCACTCGCCGAGGAGCCGAAGTATCACCCCAATTTCGTCATTCGCGGGCTCGAGTCGTTGAGAGTCGAGACGTCAGGGCGCTGACCAAAGATCGTTCTCGATCGCGACTCGACGCAACGTGACGGGGTCGTCGGTCATGATGCCGTCCACTCCGAGATCGATGAGTCGCTGCATCTCGATCGGGTCGTCGACGGTCCAGACGTGGACCGGTCGGCCGGCTCGATGGGCGCGGTCGATCGTGCGCGAGGTCACCACTTTGATCGAACCCTGAGCGATCGGAACTTGGAAGCATGAGGGACCGGCCGACACCGAACCGGCGATCCAGCGAGCGACCTCGATCGGACTCGCACTGGTGCACACGTTCACGCGCCGTCGTACGGCGACCAGGCGTCGGTGGCTGAACGATCCGATGCAGACTCGATCGAGGCAGGCGTGGCGATGAAGGACGGCCAGGAGCGGTTCCACGGAGGCGTCACTCTTGGCGTCGATGTTGAAACGGGCATCGGGGAATTCCTCGAGCAGATCGGAGAGAAGAGGAACGGGATGCTCACCCGCGACACGCGCCTCGGCGACTTGTGACCATCGGAGATCGTTGATGAGTCCGGGGCGTCCGCAGGTGCGACCCAGATCCTCGTCGTGAAAGGCCACGAGGACGCCGTCGGCGGTGGCGTGGACGTCGGTTTCGAGATGCCGGTAACCGAGTTCGTAGGCGTGGCGGAACGCCGCGAGAGTGTTCTCAGGAGCGTGACCGGTGCCGCCTCGATGGGCGAAGGACAAGAATCCCTTGGGCGCCGAGAGATACGGATGCGATCTCGCTCTGTCGGTTCCCATCGTCTCAGTATCGTCGAGTTCATGTCGATCGAGCCATCTCACGCCTTGCGTCTCGCCGGAGAATCGTTCCGCGGTTCCGGATCGGTCATCGAGGTTCGCAACCCGTTCGACGGTTCCGTCATCGGAACCGTTCCCGCCTGCTCGTCCGACGACGTCGATCGAGCGGTCCAGTCGGCCCGTGGAGCGATCGGCCTTCCGCTCCATCGACGGGCATCCATCCTCGATCGCGCGGCGGTCGTGCTCGCCGAACGACGTGAGGAATTCGCGCGAATCGTGGCCGCGGAGGCCGCCAAACCTCTCCGCACGGCTCGAGTCGAGGTCGATCGGGCGATCGGAACTTTTCAGTTCTCGGCCGCTGAAGCGCGCAAACTCGCCGGGGACGTCGTGCCCCTCGATGCGCTGCCGGCCGGCGAAGGCAAGATCGGGCTCACCCTTCGGGTGCCGATTGGTGTCGTCGGTGCCATCGCACCCTTCAACTTCCCGCTGAATCTGGTGGCGCACAAGGTCGGACCGGCGATCGCCGCCGGTTGCCCGGTCGTCCTGAAGCCGGCCTCGCAGACGCCGTTCTCCTCCATCCGACTCGTCGAGATGTTGATCGACGAATGCGGTGCACCCGCGAATCTCCTCCATGTCGTGACGGGGAGTGGATCGACCGTGGGCAATGCGATCGTCGATCATCCCGAGATCGCGCTCATCACGTTCACCGGCTCACCCGAGGTGGGTTGGTCCATCCGTGCCCGTGCGCCGCAGAAGCGTGTCGGTCTGGAACTCGGCAACAACGCCCCGGTCGTCATCGAGCCATCGGGTGATTGGCGAACGGCGGCCGTCAAGATCCGTACCGCCGGATTCAGCCATGCCGGCCAATCGTGCATCTCGACCCAACGCATCTACGTCCACTCCGACATCGCCGACCGCTTCGTCGACGAGCTGGTCGCGCAGGTCTCGACTCTCGTGGTGGGTGATCCGTTGAACGAGGAGACCGAGGTCTCGAGTCTGATCTCCACGGGAGAGCGGGATCGAGTCGTGTCGTGGATCGACGAAGCAGTGGCTGCCGGGGCGACCGTCGCCTGTGGAGGATCACTCGACGCTGCGGGTGTTCTGGTCCCGACCGTTCTGGTCGACGTGACTCCCGAGATGAGGGTGTGTGCCGAGGAGGTCTTCGGTCCGGTCGTCGGCGTGGCTCGCTACTCCGATGTCGACGAAGCATTGCGCCTGGCCAACGAGTCGCGTTTCGGACTTCAGGCCGCGATCTTCACGTCGGACATCGCGACGGCGCTGAAAGCGGTGCAGACACTCGATTTCGGGGGTGTCCTCGTCAACGAAGTGCCCACCTGGCGTGCCGATCAACAGCCCTACGGAGGTGTTCGCGACAGCGGCAACACGCGCGAGGGACCGGCCTACGCCGTTCGCGAGATGACCGAGATCAAGATGGTGGTGCTGGGCTCCTAGATGGAGCGGCCGGCGTTCTTCCAGTACTCGTCCTTCAGAAGGCGCTTGTAGAGCTTGCCCGTCGGATGGCGCGGCAACTCCTCACGGAAATCGATCGACCGCGGGCATTTCACGTCGGCGAGCTCGGTGCGACAGAACGCGATGAGCTCTCGTTCGAGTTCCTTGGCCTGCTCGGCCGATGTCGGCATCGTCTTGGGTTGGACGACAGCCTTGACCTCTTCGCCGAAATCGTCGTTGGGTACTCCGAAAACGGCCACGTCGACCACCTTGGGGTGAGTCACGAGCACGTTCTCGGCCTCTTGCGGGTAGATGTTCACTCCGCCCGAGATGATCATGTAGGCCTTGCGATCGGTCAGATAGAGGAATCCGTCGTCGTCGAGGTACCCGACGTCGCCGAGTGTGCTCCAACCTTTCGGGTGACGCGAACTCTTCGTCTTCTCGGGATCGTTGTGGTATTCGAACTCGGCTCCGCCTTCGAAGAAGATCGTGCCGCTCTCGTAGCGGGGCAATTCCTCGCCGTCGTCTCCACAGATGTGAATGGTGCATCCGATCGGAGTGCCGACCGTTCCTTCGTGGGCCAGCCACATGTCGCTGTTGCAGTACACGAATCCGTTGCCTTCGGTGCCGGCGTAGTACTCGTGAATGAGCGATCCGAACCACTGGATCATCTGCTTCTTCACCGGGATCGGACAGGGTGCGGCCGCGTGGATCACGGCCTGCAGAGACGAGACGTCGTACTTGGTGCGGATCTCGGGCTCGAGTTTCAACAGCCGTACGAACATCGTGGGTACGACCTGACTGTGAGTGACCTTGTGGGTCTGGATCGCCTTCAGGTACTCCTCGGGATCGAAGTGCTCCATCACGACGGCAGTGGCTCCCACGCTCTGGGCGGCCATCGTGAAGCGCAACGGAGCGGCGTGGTACAGCGGAGCCGGGGAGAGATAGATGCTGTCGGAAGTGAATCCGAAGAGCATGCCGATCATGGGTGCGACCGAAGTCGGAGTCTGTTCGAGTGGCAGGGCCACGAATGGTTTCGTGACGCCCTTGGGCATGCCCGTGGTGCCCGACGAGTAGAGCATGTCGATGCCGGCGACGCGGTCGG
Source organism: Actinomycetota bacterium (assembly GCA_041174985.1). GTDB lineage: Bacteria > Actinomycetota > Acidimicrobiia > Acidimicrobiales > Ilumatobacteraceae > Casp-actino8. The sequence goes on from JBEDFW010000090.1 coordinate 13,821, forward strand.
GCAGTGGGTCGCTCTTCTGGGCGGCCACTGCGCTCTCGTACGACTCGTAGCCGTCGATCGTCCCGTCGAGCATGAGCCGCAATTGCACGTTCGGGGTGTCGGCGACGATCTCGGCCGCCTGATCGGCCTTGTACTTCGACGTGATGAAGACCTTGGCCGCGCAGTCGTTGATGATGTACGACAGTTCCTTGCTCGTGAGTCGGGACGAAGTCGCCGTGTACACGATGCCGGCGTACTGACAACCCCAGAGGACTTCGAGATACCGGTCGTGGTTCTCCATGCAGAGAGCGACGTGGTCGCCGGGTTGGAGACCTGCTCCTCGCAACAACTGCGACAGCCGATTGGCTGCGGCGTCGAGTTGGGCGAAGGTTTGCGTGTAACCCGAGCCGGTCATGATGAGGGCCGGTTTGTCGGGGGACGTGGCGGAGTGTGCACCCAGATACATGCGTCGAACAGTAGTGGCGTTACCCTCGCTCGGGTGCAGTCGATCGGCCGGTCCTGGGACGAGTTCGAACCGGCCCGACATTTTCGAAGTCTGGTCGTCACCGATGATTTCTCGCTCGCCGAAGCGGCATTTCTGTTGGCGGCGGTGACCCGACGGGCACTCGACGACGCGTCGGGCCGTGCTGGGTCGTCGTCGTTCGATCTCCTCGGCCAATTGGCTCGTCTCGACGAACTGGCCGGATCGGTCGACACGCCCACGTCGCACGGCATCGCCCGCGCGCTCTTCGGTTCGGGTCGATTCCGCGGCAATTCGGCTCGCTATCACGACACCGACAACTCTCTTCTCGACGTGGTCCTCGATCGTGGACTCGGTATCCCGATCACACTCTCGGTCGTCATGGTCGAAGTCGGAACACGACTCGGGGTGCGGCTGTGCGGAGTCGGTCTGCCGGGTCATTTCGTGGTGGGGGAGATCGACGGAGTCGCCCGCATTCCGACTCGATTCTTCGATCCGTATCACGGTGGCGCCGTACTCGACGCCGAGGACTGTCGGGATCTCGTGAATCGCATGGCCGGTCGCCCCGTCAACGTTCCCCCGGAGTGCTGGTACCCGGCCACGCCGGGAGCGGTCGTGGAGAGAATGCTCAACAACTTGAAGGCCATCTGGGGGCAGACCTTGCGCGCCGGAGACCCCACGGCTGCAGTCGTGCTGCGATCGGTGATGTGGATGCGATCGTGCTTGTCGTCGATCGGAGACTCCGAGCGCGACGAATGGTCCCGACTCGTTGCACCGTTGAACTGACGACGCGAGACTGCTCCGATGATCGATCCCGTCATCAAGCGTTGCCTCGGGCAGATGATGCACGGCGTCCAGGTCGTCGGCGCCGCACACGGCGGAGTCCGTCGGGCGTACACGAGCCACTGGGTCTCTCAGGTGAGTTTCTCCGAGCCGATCGTGATGGCGTCGGTCTCACCCCGTCACGACACCTTTCCGTTGATGGAAGCCAGTGGACGATTCGCCGTGTCGATCCTGGCGGGTGATCAGGTGGCTGCCGGGCAGTACTTCTCCTATCCCGGACGAAAGTTCCACCACGTCGCCGACGAATTCCTGACCACGTGGGGACGGGACGAACTGCCGGTCGTACCCGAAGCGATCGCCTGGCTCCGTTGCGAGATCTTCGATCACAAGGACGTGGTCGATCATCGACTCCTCTTCGCTCGAGTCACCGACGTGCAAGGTGGCCGACTGCGCGAACCCCCGCTCACCTACTCGAGTCGTCTCGGGTGGCGGATCGCGTCCGACAAGGCTCGTGAACCCGGTGTGTCGATTCGGGACGCCCTGCTGGAGCGCCTGCGTGAAGCGGGTTTCGACGTGACGAGCGCCGACGACTCCGATGACGACTGACGTCGATCGCCCGGTTAGTTTCCGGTTGTCGTCGACACGAAAGGGGAGTCATGTCCACTGCCACCGCTACCACCACGGCTGACGAGAAGAAGGTCAACGATCTCGTCGATCGTCTACTGGCCGAGTTCCCTCCCAAAGCGACCGATCCGACCACCTTCCTCGGCGCACAATTCGATCTCGGTCTGGCCTGGGTCCACTTCGACGAAGGCAACGGCGGTCTCGGTCTGAATCCGAAGCTGCAGCGTTCCATCAACGAGCGCCTTTCGGCGGCCGGTGCCCCGAACCCGGTGGCGCGCAACCCGATCGGCCACGGAATGTGCGGTCCGACCGTTGCCGTGTGGGGCTCGCCCGATCAGAAGAAGCGGTACCTGCGTCCGCTCTTCACCGGCGAAGAGGTCTGGTGTCAGCTGTTCTCCGAGCCTGGTTCGGGTTCCGACTTCGCCGGCTTGTCGGCCAAGGGTGTGCGCGACGGTGAGGAATGGATCGTGAACGGGCAGAAGGTGTGGACGACGCTCGCTCACCTCTCGAAGTGGGGCCTGCTCATCGTGCGCACCGACGCCGAGGCCGTCAAGCACGCCGGACTCACCGCTTTCGTGGTCGACATGCAAGCGCCCGGAGTCGAAGTTCGTCCGCTCTACCAGATCACCGGCGAAGCCGAATTCAACGAGGTCTACTTCACCGACGTCCGCGTGCCGAACGCCGAGATGCTGGGCAACGTCGGCGACGGATGGCGAGTGTCGCTCACCACGCTCATGAACGAGCGGGTGTCCATCGGTGGAGCGATTCCTCCCAAGGGTTCCGGGCCCATCCGTGACGCCGTGAAGGTCTGGAAGGAACTTCCGGCCGAGTCGCGGACCCCTGCGGCCCGTGACGAACTCATGTCGCTCTGGATTCGCGCCGAACTCCTTCGACTGACGAACATCCGCGCGTCACAGATGCGCAAGATGGGCGACCCGGGCCCCGAAGGTTCGATCGCCAAGTTGGCGATGGCCGAACTCAACAAGGACGTCTACTCGTTCGCCGTCACGCTGCTGGGCGCCGACGGCATGCTCTTCCCGAGTGGCTACCAGATGATCCGTCCCGAGCAGGCGATGGGCCTCGAGAACCCTCAGAAGGCGTTCTTGCGAAGCCGCGCCAACTCGATCGAGGGTGGCACGAGCGAAGTCATGCGCAACATCCTCGGCGAGCGAGTGCTCGGCCTTCCCGGCGACGTCCGCGTCGACCGAGACGTCTCCTGGAGCAAGGTTCCGCGCAACTGATCGGGCCGGTCACGAACCGGTTCGCAGCAGGAGTCCGAGGAACATCGCCGCCAACGAGGTGATCAGTCCGAGCGCTCCTCCGAGGGCGAGGGCGAGTTTGCTGCGCCCGAGTGAATGGATCGCCGCGCTGGTGCCCGCCGCGACGGCCAGCACCACGTGGACGGCCACCGTCGCTTGATACTCCGTCGCCCGTTCGGACAGCGACGTGTCGAAGATGCTCCACATCCCGGTGGCCATCAGGATCGCGAAAGACGGCCAGGCGACGGATCCGAACGCGCGAGCTGCGATCCGGGTCGTCTCGGGGGCCGCACGGCGGAGGCGAGGGACGAGTCCGCCGAGCACGATCTGACCACCGACCCACACGGCGGCGGCCAGGACGTGGAGGAAGAGGCGGATGGTGTCAGCGGTGGGACTCAGCACACCATGAGCGTGCCAGATCGAGTCGGGTGCCGTCGAAAGCGTCAGTCGACGAGGGCGGCGAGGATGTCACTCGCGGCGAGAGCCCGGTCGTCGGCGCGCGGACGAGTGACCAATCCGCCCCCGCTCATCACGGTGCTCGCCGTCTCGATGGCGGTCTGCAGGTCACGCAGGTTCCGCGGCGGAGGGAAGTACTCGTCCTCGTCGGTGAAACGAACGTCCTCGACACCGAGGCGCGGAGCGAGTCGATCGAGAACGGCTCGAACCACTTCTTCGGGTGCGGAGGCTCCGGCGGTGACTCCGACCGTGCCCGTCAAGTCGTCGGGAAGCTCGTCGGCCTCGTTGATTCGCACGACCCGGGAACAGCCGGCCTCGATCGCCAGACGCTCGAGGGCTCGAGTGTTGGAAGAGTTCGCCGAACCGATGACGACGATGGCCTCGCAGCGAGTCGTCATCTGCATGAGTGCCGATTGTCGGTTGGTGGTCGCGAAGCACAAGTCGCTGCGACCGGGCGTCCAGACGTCGGGGAAACGTTCGCGGACGCGCACGGCGACTCCTTCCCAATCGCGATGCGACAGAGTGGTCTGTGCGAGCAGGGCGACCGGCTCGGAGAATTCGGGCAGTTCGTCGACGTCGTTCGTGGTCTCGACACGGGAGATGGACTCGGGTGCGACGGCCATGGTGCCCACTGCCTCTTCGTGACCCTCGTGCCCGACGTAGATCACGCGGTAGCCCTTGCCGGCTCGAACCTTGACTTCGTGGTGCACCTTGGTCACCAGAGGACACACCGAATCGACGACGATCGAACCGCGCTCGCGCGACTGAGCCACGACCTCTGGTGCCGATCCGTGTGCCGACAACATGATCGGATGACCCGGTGGAACGTCCGCGACGTCGTCGACGAACACGACACCGAGCCTCTCGAAACGTTCGACGATCAATTTGTTGTGAACGATCTCGTGGTAGCAGTACACGGGACGAGGAAAGGCGCGCACCATCCAGGCGAGAGCTTTGATGGCCATTTCGACACCGGCGCAGAAGCCGCGTGGGCTGGCGAGCAACACGCGATCGACGGACATGGCAGGAGGATAACTGTGCGTCGACGTCGCGTTGGTTGAACGAGAACGTTCTCCGGATCTCTCGACGACCCGTCGGTAGCCTGACGACATGCCTGCCGCCTCTCTCGCACCTGTTGTGGTGGCGGTCACACCGGGCTCTCCGGCCGACGCGGTGGGAATGTTGCCCGGCGACGAAGTGGTCTCCCTCGACGGAACCGTTCCGCGCGACATCATCGAATGGCGACTCCTGACCGATGCCCCACGGGTCGAGATCGACGTGCGCCGTGGCGGAGTCGAGACCACCCTCGTCGTGGAGAAAGGGGAGGGCGTTCCACTCGGGGCCGAAGTGGCGAGTGCCGTCTTCGACCGAGTGCGCACCTGTGACAATCACTGTCCGTTCTGCTTCATCTACCAATTGCCGACCGGACTGCGACCGAGCTTGTACGTGAAGGACGACGATTACCGCCTGAGTTTTCTCTACGGAAATTTCACGACGCTCACCCGCTTCACCGAAGCCGATCTCGAACGGGTGGTGACCGAAGGTCTCTCACCTCTGAACGTCAGCATCCACGCCACCGATCCCGAGATCCGCACGCGTCTCCTGCGTAACAAGCGGGGCGCCACGAGTCTTCGGTGGCTGAGCGCGTTGCTCCAGCACGGCATCACGGTCAACGGTCAGATCGTCGTGTGCCCCGGACTCAACGACGGTGCCGTGCTCGATGACACCATGATCGGAATTCTCGACCGTTACTCGTCCCTCGCGCACGTGGCGGTGGTACCTCTCGGCATCAGTCGCTTCAACCGTGAGACCGAACTGCGTCTGCACACCGTTGACGAGGCGCGCGCAGTGTTGCGAACCGTCCACGAATGGCAGCGCCGGTTCCTCGATCTCGTCGGTCGCCGTCTCGTCTTCGCGTCCGACGAGTACTACCTCATGGCGGGCGAGCCATTCCCCGACGGCGACGACTACGACGGCTTTCCCATGCACGAGGACGGAGTGGGAATGGCGCGTACCTTCGAGTGGGAGTTCACCGGTCGGGTGGACGTGCCGACCGGTCCGCAGAGCGGATTCTTCGCCGCGATCGACGGCGCGCCCGCCACCGGATATCGAGCGCCACGCAACCCAGCGGGTGACACCGGTCTGCGAGTGCGCACTTCGACGTCGTCGTTGAGCATTCGTCCCTCGAGACGTGCACCGGTGGCGATCCTCACGGGGGAGTACGGTGCACGAGTGCTCCAACCGCTCGTCGCCACCTTGTCGCGTCCCGACGTCCGTATCGTGCCGGTCGTGAACGAGTTCTTCGGCGGCAACACCGCAGTGGCGGGTCTCATGGTGGGTGCCGACCTGTCTCGAGTGCTCGCCGGTGAACCCGAGGGCCACCGCTATCTGTTGCCCGATGTCTGTTTGTCCGAAGGGCGGTTCCTGGACGGAACCACCGTCGATGATCTGCCGCGCCCGGTGGAAGTCGTGCCCACCGATGGCCTGTCGCTCCGACGCGCTCTGGAGGTTTCGTCATGACGAAATCCGAGGAAGCTCCGCTCGCCGGTCCGACGGTCGTCATCGTCGGTCGCCCCAACGTCGGCAAGAGCACTCTTTTCAATCGCATCGTCGGTGAACAGAAAGCCATCGTCGAGGATCGTCCCGGGGTGACTCGCGACCGCAAGGAAGCCGAAGCCGAGTGGCTCGGACATCTCTTCACGGTGGTCGACACCGGCGGCTGGTTGCCATCGGGGTCCGAACTCGACGCCAAGGTGAGTCGTCAGGTCGAAGCAGCCGTGAAAGCCGCCGATCTCGTGCTGTTCGTCGTCGACGGCTCGGTCGGACTCACCGACGAGGACGCGGCCGTCGC
>JBEDFW010000091.1:0-2812 GCA_041174985.1 Actinomycetota bacterium
ACTCGCCGTATCGGTGGGACTCGACGTTCTCGTCGAGATCCACGACGAGAACGAACTCGAAGTCGCCCTGGCTGCTGGAGCCGACCTCATCGGCGTGAATCAACGTGACTTGGTCACTTTCGAGGTCGATCATCGACGGGCCGTACGGATGGCATCGGTGATTCCCGATCACGTCGTGAAGGTCGCCGAGAGCGGAGTTCGGGGTCCTGAGGACGCCGGGGAACTCCGTCGGGCCGGGTACCACGCGGTATTGGTCGGTGAGACGCTCGTGACCTCGGGTGACCCGAGCGCGACGGTTCGTCTCTTGAGAAACGCCTGATTGGGTCACTCCTCGCCCCGGTGTTGGGTACCTTGACGTCGTGTTCGTGAAGATCTGCGGTGTCACCAATGAGGACGACGCGTTGCTCGCCGTCGCCATGGGCGCCGATGCCGTGGGATTCGTGTTCGCTCCCTCGCCCCGTCAGGTGTCACCCCAGGCCGTCTACGACATCACACGGCGCTTGCCACCGGAGATTCTCACCGTGGGAGTGTTCCGCGACGATCTCCCGGATCGAGTCTTCGACATCGCGAGTCGCTCGGGGGTGAAGGCCGTTCAACTTCACGGTCGTGAAACCGCTCGGCACGTGGCCCAACTGAGCGAGAACGTTCGCTGGATCTTCAAAGCGGTGGCGGCGGGCTCGCCGGAGGCGTCGCGGGCCGATCAGTACGGAACCGATCTCATTCTCGTGGACGCACCCGAACCCGGTTCGGGCAAGGTCTTCGATTGGTCGCTCGTCGATTCCGTTCCCGGGGGATTGCGTCTGGTGCTGGCCGGCGGACTCACGCCCGACAACGTGACGGCGGCCATCGAAACGGTCCACCCATGGGGAGTCGACGTGAGTTCGGGTGTCGAGAGCGCCCCGGGACGCAAGGATCCCGTGAAAGTCCGTCAGTTCGTCGCTCGGGCACGGGCGGCAGCACCGGATCCGTTCTCGACGACCGACGATCCGCCCTACGACTGGCTGGACGAGTAACCCAGTTCACCCTCCGTTCGTCGAATCGACTGAGGGTTCGTCGAGTCGGGGTGCGAACATGGCTCCGTGTTCACCCGCCCGGTCTCGTACGTGAGCAGGCTCGTCATCGGGCCCGTCAACAGAATGGGAGCGTCATGACGCCATCGACGTCGTCCATCATGAGCGATCCGTCCGCCGCCGGCCGTTTCGGCGAGTTCGGAGGTCGGTTCGTCCCCGAGACTCTGGTTCCGGCGTGTCAGGAACTCGAAGCATCCTTTCGTGAGGCATGGGCCGACCCGGTGTTTCGAGCCGAGCTCGACGCCACTCTGCGCGAATACGCCGGCCGTCCGTCGATCCTGACCGAATGCCGTCAACTCGGCGCTCGCCTCGGTCTTCGCCTGGTGTTGAAGCGTGAAGATCTCAACCACACCGGCTCTCACAAGATCAACAACGTTCTCGGTCAGACACTGCTCGCCAAGCGCATGGGCAAGAAGCGCATCGTGGCCGAGACCGGAGCCGGTCAGCACGGGGTCGCGTCAGCCACCGCCGCTGCTCTCATGGGTCTCGAGTGCAAGGTGTACATGGGGGCGGTCGACGTCGAACGTCAGGCGCTCAACGTGTTCCGGATGAAGTTGCTCGGAGCCGAGGTCGAGGCCGTGCACAGCGGAAGTCGCACTCTCAAGGATGCGGTCAACGAAGCGATGCGCGATTGGGTGGCCACGGTCGAGTCGACGCATTACTGCCTCGGCTCGGTGATGGGACCTCATCCGTATCCATGGATGGTGCGCGAATTCCATCGTGTCATCGGTGACGAGGCCCGCGAGCAGTGCCGTGAGCGTTACGGCTCCGATCCCGACGTGGTCGTGGCCTGTGTCGGCGGCGGCTCGAATGCCATCGGCATCTTCTCCGGTTTCGTCGACACGTCGGCTCGGCTCATCGGAGTCGAGCCGGCCGGGGGAGCGGCGGTCGGGCGTGGTCAACCCGGTGTGGTGCATGGAATGCGCAGCTACTTGATGCAGGACGAATACGGACAGGTACAAGAGGCACATTCGATTTCGGCCGGTCTCGATTACCCGGGCGTCGGCCCCGAGCACTCGTACTTGGCCTCGATCGGGCGCGCCGAGTACCCGACGGTGACCGACGACGAGGTCATCGCCGCTTTCCAATTGATGGCTCGCACCGAAGGAATCATTCCGGCTCTCGAATGTGCGCACGCCCTCGCGTGGATCGTGCGGGAGGCCCCGTCGATGGCCGGACGCACGGTTCTCATGAACCTCTCGGGTCGCGGCGACAAAGACGTCGGACAGATGATGGAGATCCTGGGTTCGTGACGTCGCTCGAAGATCATCTTCGTGTCCGGCGCGACGCCGGCCGCAAACTTCTCGTTCCTTACGTCACCGGTGGCTTGGCCGGTTGGATCGATGCGATCCGAGCGGTGGCCGCGTCGGGGGCCGATGCGGTCGAGGTCGGTCTTCCCTTTTCCGATCCGGTGATGGACGGGCCGGTGATCCAACAGGCCAGTCAGCGTGCACTCGACGGCGGTGCCACACCGGTCAGCATTCTGAGCGAGATTCGTCACGTCGACGTGGGCATCCCGATCGTCGTCATGTGTTACTACAACACTGTTCACCACGCCGGCCACGACCGATTCGCTTCGCAATTGCGCGATGCCGGGGTCGTGGGCGCGATCGTGCCTGATCTACCGCTCGAGGAGAGTGGTCCGTGGTGCGAGGCGGCCGATCGTTCAGGCGTGGCCACGGTGATGCTTGCTGCTCCGACCGCTCCGGACGAGCGCCTGCCCCGCGTGTGCGATCGGGCAC
>JBEDFW010000092.1:0-2802 GCA_041174985.1 Actinomycetota bacterium
CGACGGACGTGGAGTCGATCGGAGTCTTGGGAACCCCTCCCTTGCTCGTGTTGATGCGTTCGATGCGCCCGAGGTGTCGCGCCGGGAGCACTCCGGCGGCCCGCAACGTGGCGGGGGTGGCGGCGAGCGTTCCCCAGACCGTGGCCAGGACGGAGGCCAACTCGGCGCGATCGAGGGCGAGGGGGTCGATCCCGTCGAGTACTCGGTCGAGACGTTCGCGCAGATGATCGATCGTGCCTCGCGCATGCGGACCGTTCATCATGTCGAGAATGACGGGTGCGTTGATCAGGGTCTTGCGAGCGTCGCGCTCGGTGAAGAGATAGGGGCCGACCGGGATCGGCTTCGTCACGGCAACAGGCCTTCGGCGAGACGGCCGAGTTTGCGCAGCTCCCTCCGCAAGGCGACACGGAGATGATCGCGGGTGATCGGCTCGTTGCGAGTGGAGGCCAGAAATGCCGCGGCCACCGATGCGTTGCGGATGTTTCCACCCGACACGTTGATCGCCGCGAGTTCGGCGAGCTCGACGCTTCCGTCGCACAGATCGAGGGGGAGATGCAGTTGCCACAGTCGAAGTCGAAGATCGCGATCCGGAGGTGCGAATTCGACCATTCCTTGGATTCGTCGTTGGAAGGCCGGGTCGACGTTGGCGGCGAGGTTGGTGCTGATGATCACGAAACCTTCGAAGGTCTCGACGCGCTGGAGGAGATACGCGACTTCGATGTTGGCGTAGCGATCACGTGCGTCGGTCGTCTCACTCCGCTTGCCGAAGATGGCATCGCCCTCGTCGAACAGAATCAGCGCCCCTCCGACTGCGGCGGCGTCGAAGACCTCTTCGAGGTTCTTCTCGGTCTCACCGATGTATTTCGACACGACGGTCGAGAGATCGATCTTCACGAGCTCGAGTCCGAGGTCGCCGGCGATCACCTCGGCGGCCAAGGTCTTGCCGGTGCCGGAAGGTCCGGCGAACACCGACAGGACCCCCGGTGGCACGTGTCGTCCGAGTGACGGCATCTGGCGGACGCGACTGGCCTGTCGGTAACGCTCCGACAAGCTTCGCAACTCGTCGAGACAGTCGTTTTCGACGATGAGGTCGTCCCAGGAACGCGACGGCGTCTTTCGATTCCCGAGTTCGAAGAGCCGATGGTCGGCGAGTCGGCGAACCGCGCGTGAGAGGTCGCCGTCGACGAGCGGGAGGGTGTGACGAACTCGACGAAGTTGATCGGCAGTCAGCGGATGAGGCGACTCGTGACCGAGCACCTTCTCCATCTCCTCCGTGGTGGCGGCACTCGCAGGCGCGGTCAATTCCTTCCACGCACGCCGAGGAAGCAACTCGGGATCGATCGCAGCGACCGACGACAGTCCGACGATCAGATGATCGACGTCCTCGAGAGCAGCACTCCCCACGGAGTTGAGAGACGACGTCAGTTCGACGAGGAGAGCGGCGTGACCGAGAGTCGCCTCTCTGATGGCGGCGTCCCAGTGGCTCGCTTCGGACGGGTCGCGAACGACGAGGACCGGTCCGCCTGCTAATTCACGCAGAAGAAGGGTGCGCCGCCGAGTGGGGTCCTCACCGACGACGAGCAGAGACGTGTGCTCTCCGCTCTCGCCTTGGCGGTCGACGAGCCGAGTCCGCGGAGGCAGACCGGGGTCGGGACGCGAATCGCCCGAGACACCCCACAGGAGAGTCGAATCGACCGAGACGATGCGAGACGCGAAGGGTCCGGTCGGTGCGACCGAGACGAGGCGCGCGCGTCGAAGACGGGACGCCGGACCGACGTTCGCCGCACCGTCGCCGTCGAAGATCTGATCGAGCATGCCGAGCCGGATCGCGCCCACACCGTCGGTCGACAGCGGAGCGAGGATGCGTTGACGCTCGGGTGATTTCTCGACGTGAACACACAGCGTGAGGGTGACGATCTCGTCATCGGTGCATCCCGCTCCCCGGGCGAGAGCGACGACCGGTTCATCACTGGCGAGAAGTGTTCGCCGCGCTCCGTCGAGTGACGACGGTGAATGACGGGTTCCTTCACTGGCGTTCTTGGCGAGAAGCGCGACCGCCGCATCGGCGAAAGCGGCTCCGGGCGACGAACGCTCAGCCGAGAGCTTCGGTAATCGCATCAGCGGCGCTCCTGGTCCCTGACGACACGTCGCGGAGGGGGCCGATCAACAAGTCGGCGAGGCCGGGAAGGGCGTAGGCGTACGCTTCGAGGACCTGAGAGACGTCGTCACCCTCGGCGATCGGAACCCCACCCTTCACGGCGAACGTGGAACCCGAGAGGCTGCACGTTCCGAAAGGGAGTCGCCAATTGAGGAGGTTGACGGCGCGAAGCAATTCGAGTTCGGTCGTCGCCGACGTCGGGGCCAGGTCGACGGACACGGTGACGTGACCACGACGAACGTCGGGTTCGGCGTACACCTCGACGGTGCGCCCATCGGCGCTCTGGTAGGTGGCTCTCGTTTCGCTGATCGTGACCGGGGAGAAGTCCGTGTCGACGAGAGCCCGGCCAGCGAGCGCGATCGGGGACGGATCGGAGAACGTCGTCCCGGTCCAGACCTCGCCGTCGACCGGCGCGCCATCGAGACGACGTTGCGCGTCGACGATGCTCCAGTCGCGCGCGTACGGGCCGACGCCCAAGGAAGTCTCGGGGCCTTCGATCGTGATTCTGACGTCGCCGTCGCCGACCACGTTTCCGCTTCGAGAACGTGAACGGGCGCCGAACACGTCCTCCATCTCGATGTGATCCCAGGTGTCGGCGCTGACGAAACCCGTGATGGAGGCCGTTCCGTCGGCGATCACGACTT
>JBEDFW010000093.1:0-3812 GCA_041174985.1 Actinomycetota bacterium
GTTCCCCTCGTGATGAGCGGTCGCCGGGCGGTCGTCACGACGGCCACCAAGGCTCTCCAGGACCAATTGGCGGACAAGGATCTACCCCTGGTCGCCGAAACGGTGGCCTCGACTCTCGGCCGTGACTTCACCTGGGCGGTGCTGAAAGGACGTCAGAACTACGTCTGTCGCCAGCGCGTCGACGAAATTCTTCGCAATGCGCCGGGCGAACAGGCGCAGCTATTGGAATCACCAGCCACCCTGCGCGACGACGTGCGCAAGGTCGCCGACTGGGCCGATCGACACGAATCCGGCGACCTCGCCCAGTTGCCGTTCCCGATCGCCCGGGCCACCGAGTCGGCGATCACCGTCAGCGCCGACGAATGTCCCGGTGCGCGTCGCTGCCCACTCGGCTCGTCGTGTTTCGCCGAGAATGCGCGCTTGCGCGCCGCTGACGTCGACGTCGTCGTCGTGAACACCCATTTGTACGGGCTCGACGTGGCCGCGGAAGGTGTCGTTCTCGGCGAACACGACGTGGTGGTGATCGACGAGGCCCACGGTCTCGAGGACATCATCAGTGATTCGGTCGCCCTGTCGTTCTCGCGCGGCCGGTTCCAGCGACTCGTCGGGGTCATCGCCCGCATCCTCGACGACGACGTGCTCATCACCACCACCGGACGGCTCGGCGACGAACTCGAGCGACGTCTGTCAACCGAGAAGGACCGACGACTGCCGGTTCCTCTCCCCGACCCGGTGATCGACGTTCTCCTCGACTCCCGTCGAGTGTTGAACGACGTTCTGGAAGCACTTCGCGCGGTCAAGACCGACGACGAGGACGCCAATCAGAGGAAACTCCGCGCCCAGCAGGTGACGACACGTGTCGTGGACGAACTCGACACCGCACTTGCGATCGACGATTCCTACGTACCGTTCGTGTCGGGCACCGACGGCAACCTGCATCTCGACATCGCTCCACTCGACGTCGGGCCGGTTCTCGCCGAAACCACGTGGGGCAAGCGAACGGCCGTGCTCACGAGTGCCACCATCCCGACCAACCTGCCCGATCGAGTCGGCCTGCCCGTCGACTCGTTCGACGTCGTCGACGTCGGAAGTCCCTTCGACTACCCGAGCAACGCGCTGCTCTACTGCCCGTCGCATTTCCCCAATCCGAACTCCGACCGTTTCACGACAGCGATGCACGACGAGTTGTACCGACTGATTCGCGCCGCTGGTGGACGCACTCTCGCTCTGTTCACGAGTTATCGCGCGCTCGATGCCGCCGTCGACGCGTTGCGACCGATCCTCGACGTGCCCGTCGTGTCACAACGCGATCTGTCGCAGAAGAATCGACTCGTCGAAGCCTTCGCCGCCGACGAAGCGTCGTGCCTGTTCGCCACCGCCGGATTCTTCCAAGGAATCGACGTGCCCGGCCGCACGCTCTCGCTCGTGACGATCGATCGCATTCCCTTCCCTCGCCCGGACGATCCCCTTTTGTCGGCCCGTCGTGACCGTCTCGGCGATCGAGCTTTCCACGACATCGACTTGCCCCGCGCCGCGACGTCTCTCGCTCAGGCCGCCGGGCGCCTCATTCGCTCGACCACCGATCGCGGAGTCGTCACGGTCTTCGATCCTCGCCTCGCCACAGCGGGCTATCGGCGACACGTGCTCGCCGCCTTGCCCCCCATGAAGAGAACGATCGACCGCGAAGAAGTCGAGGACTTCCTACGGCGAATCGCCGAGTCGTGACGAAGCACACCTCAGCGGACCAAGCGATACCCGATACCGCGAACCGTCGTGACGAGTCGTGGTTCGTCGGGGTGATCCTCGATCTTGACCCGTAGACGGCGAACGTGCGCATCGACCAATCGACTGTCACCCAGGTAGTCGTACCCCCACACGCGTTCGAGCAATTGATCGCGTGACAGGACCATGTTCGGATGGTCGGCGAATTCGCACAAGAGGTTGAACTCGGTCTTCGTGAGCGAGATCTCGCGTCCGGCCTTCAGTACGACTCCTTGTTCCCGACGGAGCTCGACGTCACCGAAGGTCTCGGACGGTCCGAGCGTCGTGGTGTCCCCTTGAAGTTGAACTCGTCGCAGGTGAGCCCGGATCCGCGCCGCCAATTCCTTCGGCACGACCGGTTTGGTCACGTAGTCGTCGGCCCCGGCTTCGAGCCCGGCGACCATGTCGTTGGTATCGGTCTGAGCGGTGACCATGACGATCGGAACGATGGACATCGCCCGCAGGGCCCGGCAGACCTCGAAGCCCGACATGTCGGGAAGGCGCAGATCGAGCAACACCAGGTCGGGTTCGTCGGCGTGGAAAGCGGCCAGACCGACCCGACCGTCGGCGGCCTCACGGACGTCGAAACCCTCGTCTTCCAGGACGAGTCGCAGGGCCAATCGGATCTGGTCGTCGTCCTCGATGAAAAGGATCCGGTTCACCCGATCCATTCTGCCCGACCGTGATCGGGTGCCGAATTTGTTACACAAAACGCACATTTCCCGCACGGTCCCTTCACACAGGGTCGGGACACTGGCTCTCGTTCACGCTGGTCCGGCGGGGGTCGTCCTCCCCCTGATCCCCACCGGCCGGCGGAACGGAACTCGATCCGCCGCCCGACTCGCTGGTTCTCCCGAGTCGGGCGGTGTCATGTCCGGGTCTCCGGGGCCGTGTCCCCTCCATCGGAGCGATCGGGCAGGATGTCCGGGTGACTTCGAGCGCTCGTCTTCGACCGCTGCGCCTGCGAACTCGCGTCACGCTCCTTTTCGTCCTGGTCGGTCTCTTGACGTCGCTGACCCTCTCGATCGTGAGCTACCTCGTGGCTCGTAGCTACCTCCTCGATCGACGCAACGACACCGTCGAACGGCAAGCCTTCACGAACGCCGAGTTCGTGCGATCCCAACTCGGCACCCGTCGATCGGAGGCCTTCGAACTCGTGAACAGCGTGCGAACCGAACAGGGTGGATTCGCCGTCCTGCATCTCGACCGAGAAGGCCTCTTCTATTCGCAGGACCTTCGCTTCACCCAGAACGCCTTTCCCGAGGAGCTGATCGAAGACACTCTCGCCGGCACCACATCGGTGCAACGCTTCACTCTGGGCGACGAGTCCTACATCGGCCTCGGTGTGAGCATCCCGGCCGTCGAGGCCCACTACTTCGAGGCATTTCCGATCGACGACGACCAACGAGCTCTCACGATCGTCGGTTCGGCGCTCGTCGTGAGCACCCTCACCATCGGCGCCGTGGCTGGCTTGGCCGGTTGGGTCGTCAGTCGTCGACTCATGCGTCCCCTCCAGCGCGTCACCGAAGCCGCCGGCGACATCGCGGGTGGTGGACTCGACACGCGCCTCGAATCGGAATCCGATCCCGACCTGTCCCTGTTGGTGACGAGCTTCAACGACATGGCCGATGCGGTTCAGAGCCGGATCGAACGCGAGGCGCGTTTCGCTTCCGACGTCTCGCACGAACTTCGCAGTCCCGTCACCGCTCTCGCCGCCGCCGTCGAGGTGCTCGACGCCCGACGAGCCGACCTCAACGACCGCACACAACAAGCGCTCGACGTCGTGGTGTCGCAAGTCCGACGTTTCGATCAGATGGTCCTCGATCTTCTCGAACTCTCGCGAATGGACGCCGGCATCTCCGACGTGCACCGCGAAGAAACCGATCTGGTCGATTTCGTTCGTCGAGTCGCCACTCGTTACGACATGAACGACGTTCCCATCGACGTGGAGAGCGGGTCCACTTCGATCGCGAGCATCGACAAGCGCCGTTTCGAGAGGATCGTCGCCAACTTGTTGGAGAACGCTCGTCTGCACGGAGGTGGTGTCACAC